>JACMIV010000204.1 GCA_014380965.1 Rhizobiaceae bacterium
AAGCCGGCGCCGCCGCGCTGGCGTTCGAGATGGGTCCAGGAGCGGACGAGACGGCCCTTCTGGTAGGTGAGATGGGCAAGCTCGACCTGGAGCCGGCCCTCCTTGGTGCGTGCGCGCCGGCCGAAGATTTCAAGGATGAGCCCGGTGCGGTCGATGACCTTCGCGCCGAGTTCCTTTTCAAGATTGCGCTGTTGGACGGGCGTCAGCGGATGGTCGACGATGACGAGGCCGATCTCTTCGGCAACGACGATCGCCTTCAGCTCCTCGACCTTGCCCGCGCCGATCAGCGTCGCCGGCCGTGCCTTCGAGACCTGGATGACGCCGCTTGCGGCGATCTCGAGATCGATGGCAGCCGCAAGCCCGCGCGCCTCTTCGAGTCGCTGCTCGTCGCCGCGCCGCACGACGTCGGAACCGGCATTCGCCGCGTCCTCGGCCGCCTGCGCCTTTTTGAGCACGGGTACGAACACCCCTGCCCGCGTCGCCACCGACCGATGCTCGATCGGCCCCTTCGGACGCTGCTCTTCGAATTCGGTCAATCAGACGGGTCCCGGCTCGTCGCTGCCGTCATACATGTTGACGGGCTGCGACGGCATGATGGTGGAGATGGCGTGCTTGTAGACGAGCTGGGAGTGACCGTCCCGTCGCAGGAGCACGCAGAAATTGTCGAAGGATGTGACGACGCCGGTCAGCTTTACCCCGTTGACGAGAAAGATCGTCAGCGAAATCTTCTGCTTGCGCACGGTGTTGAGGAAAAGATCCTGCAGATTCTGCAAGCGATCGGCCATGGCCCGGGATCCACTTTTCTTGTTGGCGCAACCCGGGACGTTGCCCGGGCTCTCGCAAGGTTTTACGCTGCCACGATCTCGTGGCCGACGTCATTTCAAATTCTGAATTAGCACTTCGAGGATATGTGAAGCAACTGGACTTATCGCAACGCGTCACGTCCGCAACGTACAGATCGGCACGATCATTTTTGTTTCAGGCTGCTGCAAAGCGGCTCCGCAGGCCGCTCTAGATCCCAAGCGACTTCAGCTTCCGATGGAGGGCCGAGCGCTCCATGCCGACAAACTCGGCCGTGCGGGAGATGTTGCCGCCGAAGCGGTTGATCTGGGCGACGAGATATTCCTTCTCGAAGACCTCGCGGGCGTCGCGAAGCGGTAGCGCGAGGATGCGCCCGTCCGATTGGCTGGGTGTTCGCGGCAGCATGTCGCCGACCTCGTGGGGGAGCATGTCGGCGGAGATCTGCACGCCCTCGTCGCCCTCGCGCGACAGGATCATCAGCCGTTCGACATTGTTGCGGAGCTGGCGGATGTTGCCCGGCCAGTCGCTCGACTGAAGCACGGCCATCGCCTCGAGGCTGATCTGCCGTGGCCGGATGCCGGTCTGTTCGCCGATCTGCTTCATGAAGGCCTCGATCAGCATGGGGATGTCGGCGCGGCGTTCCGAAAGCGGGGGCACGGCGACGGGGACGACGGCGAGGCGGTGATAGAGATCCTCGCGGAACGTTCCTTCTGTGATCATCGATTCCAAATTCTGCGCCGTGGAAGACACGATGCGCACGTCGACCTTCACCCGCTTGGTGCCGCCGACGCGTTCGAAGGTCTGTTCGGTGAGGACGCGCAGAATCTTGTTCTGCGTCTCGCGTGGCATGTCGCCGACCTCGTCGAGATAGAGGATGCCGCCATGGGCTTCCTCGAAGGCGCCGACCTTGCGCTCGACGCCGGGCGGCGTCTCCGTTCCGAAGAGCTCGACCTCCATACGGTCCGGCGTGATGGCCGCAGCGTTCAGCGCGACGAAGGGCCCGTTGGCGCGCGAGGAACCGGCGTGGATCGCGCGCGCCACCATCTCCTTGCCCGAGCCGGAGGGGCCGAGAATCATGACGCGGCTGTTGGTCGGGGCGACGCGCTCGATGGTCGTGCGAAGCTGGTTCATCGGATGCGACTTGCCGATCAGCTCGGCGAAATCCGCCGAGCGGCGGCGCAGATCCGAGACCTCGCGCTTCAGCTTCGAGGTTTCGAGCGCGCGTTCGGCAACGAGGATCAGCCGGTCCGCCTTGAACGGCTTCTCGATATAGTCGTATGCGCCGCGGCGGATGGCCGAGACGGCGGTCTCGATGTTGCCGTGGCCGGAAATCATCACGACGGGCACTTCCGGATGCGTCGATTTGATCGCTTCCAGAAGATCGAGCCCGTCGAGCCGGGAGCCCTGCAGCCAGATGTCGAGGAAGACGAGGCGAGGCACGCGGTCGGCGATCGACTGGAGCGCCGCGTCGGAATTGGCCGCGATCCGCGTCTCGTGCCCCTCGTCCTCGAGGATGCCCGCGACGAGTTCGCGGATATCTGCTTCGTCATCGACGATCAGGATGTCCGATGCCATCAATCACCTGTCCTTTCTGATGTTCGCTCGGGCATGGGCCCTGCGCCCGATGCCGGCATCTCGGATGCCGGCAGGACGACACGGACCATCGCGCCTTGTGCTTGTTCCGGCGCATCGTCGAGTTCGATCGTGCCGCCGTGTTCCTCGATGATCTTGCGGACGATCGCGAGGCCGAGGCCGGTCCCCTTCTCCCGCGTCGTCATGTAGGGCTCGAGCAGTCGATCGCGATCCTCGACGGGGAAGCCACGGCCGTTGTCGATGAAGTCGATCATGTGCTGGCCGCCGGCGGTACGCGCGCGAATGAGGATCCGCCCTTCCGCGACATCGGACGACTCGACCGATTCGACGGCGTTCTTGACGATGTTGCCGAAGGCCTGGCTGAGCAGCCTGATGTCGAAGGAACCGGTGAGCGGGGCCTCTCCGTAATCGGTGGCGAAGACGATGCCGTGGTCGCCCATCTCGCGCATGAAGACCGCCTCCTTCAGCGCCTCGCGAAGATCCCTGCCCTCCATCGTCGGCTTCGGCATGCGGGCGAAGGTCGAGAACTCGTCGACCATGCGCCCGATGTCCGAGACCTGCCGGATGATCGTGTCGACGCAGCGGTCGAAGACTTCGCGGTCGCCCTCGACGACCTTGCCGTAGCGGCGGCGGATGCGCTCGGCCGAGAGCTGGATGGGCGTCAGCGGGTTCTTGATCTCATGGGCGATTCGGCGGGCGACGTCCGCCCATGCGGACGACCGCTGAGCGTCGACGAGGTCGGTGATGTCGTCGAGGGTGACGACGCTCGGCTGGGCGCCGACCTCGCTCGTCTCGGATGTCACCCGGATCGCCAGAACCCGTTCCCGGTCGCGCGTGCGCAGCTTTATCTCTTCCTGGTATTCGGCCCTGCGCGACGTGCCTGCGGCACGATGAATCTTGGCGATCAGCGGGAACAGTTCGCGAAGGGTCAGACCAACGGCCTCGGCGGAGGAAATGGCAAGGATGCGTTCTGCCGACGGGTTGAGCATCGAGATCGTGCCGTCGCTGCCGACGCCCATGACGCCGACGGTGACGCCCGACAGCACGGCCTCGGTAAATCGCCGCCGTTCGTCGATGACGTCCTTGGCGTCGACGAGTTCTCTGCGTTGGGTGCGAAGCTGACGAATCATGTTGTTGAACGTGTTCGATAGCGAACCCACGTCGCCGTCGGACGCCCGCACCGGGACGGAAACCGCGAGATTGCCCTCGCTCACCTCGTCGGCCGCCGAGATGAGAAGCCGGATCGGGCGTACAAGCCGGTCCGCGACTCCGATCCCGGTCCAGATCGCCGAGAGGAGCACGATCAGCGTGATGCCGAGATAGAGCAGCGCGAAGGCAATCTGCGTCCCGATGCGGTTGTTCTGGAGACTGCGGTACTCTTCCGAGCGATCCTCCATCAGGCGGAGCGCCGAGATGACCTCCGGGTCCACGGCACGCACGGTGTAGAGGTAGAGATCGTCGCCAAGGGTACGCATCTTGATGATCGCGCCGACGAGATTGGTGACGCCGGGCGGGATGAACACGAGATTGCCCTGGCGTGCCTGCTCGCGGGCGTCGGCGGGGGGGGCCGGCAACGGCCGCTCGACGGGAACGTCGGCGCGCAGCACAGGCGTTCCGTCGGCCTGGAGGAGCTGGGCACCGAGGAGCGAGCGCCCCCTCGCCTGCTCCGTCACGAGCGTCTCGAAGCCTGTCCGATCAAGGTCGAAGAGCCGGCGCTGCGTATCGAGATCGTAGGCCATCGACAGGGTGGAGCCCTGAAGATTGCGGGCGTTCTCGTTGACGTAGGCCCGCGCGACGCTGACCGAGGAGTCAACGATTGTCCGCGTCCGGATCTCGAACCAGCGGTCGAGGCCGAGATCGAGCGTCACGCCGGCGACGATGGCGACGAGAAGAGCCGGCAGCGACGCGACGATGGCGAACAGGACGACGATCCGCACATGCAGCCGCGACGCGGCCTTTCCCTGCCTGCGTGCCCGCGCCATCCGCGCGACCTCCCGCCCGATGAGGGCGCAGAGAAGGAGGACGAAGGCGCCGTTCACGACGGAGGCGATGGTGACGACGGCTTCCGTCGGCTCGATCGGCGTCAGCCCCATCAGGATGACGAACGAGATCGCACCCGTGACGAGCGCGCCGGCGACGGCCATCACGCCCGGGACAAGCATGAAGCGCCGCCGTTCGGCGAGGAAGGACAGATCCTGATCGGTCTCGGTGTGAACCGGCTGCGCGCTCATAGACTCATTTCAGCAACACTCAGTTCGTTGCGAGATTGCAACGCATTGTGTTCGAAATGCAACGAGATGACGAAATTCTGACATGCTGCGCTGCTGATCGAGCGTTCGACCGGCTTTGGGCTTTGCTTGCCGACTGAGTGGCGAAGGGGGTCGTCAGCGGATGGAACGGACGACCGAGATGTCGAGGTCGCGGATTTTCTTGCGCAGCGTGTTGCGGTTGACGCCAAGGAGATCGGCCGCTTTCACCTGGTTGCCACGCGTCGCCGCGAGTGCTGCGGCGATCAGCGGATATTCGACTTCCCGCAGGATGCGCCCGTGCAGGCCGGGCGGTGGCAGCTCGTCGCCAAAGGAGGAGAAATAATCCGAGAGATAGCGCTCGACCGCGGCGCTGAGATCGACGGGCCGACTGCCGTCCGTCTCGGGATCGAGGGCGCGCGAATACTCGTTCGAGAGCTCGTGCTCGACGAGTTCTGCCGAAATCTCGTCCTGGGGGTAGAGCGCGGAGAGGCGGCGGACGAGGTTTTCGAGTTCGCGCACGTTGCCGGGCCAGGGGTAGCGCCGCATGACGTCGAGCGCCCCCTGGCTCAGCGTCTTGCGCGGCAAGCCTTCCTTCTGCACCTCGGTGAAGAAATGACGGGCGAGATCGGGCAGATCCTCGATGCGCTCGCGCAAGGGCGGCAGTCGCAGCGGCACCACGTTGAGGCGGTAGAAGAGATCTTCGCGGAAAAGACCGCGGCCGATGAGATGGCGGAGATCCTTGTTGGTCGCCGAGACGATCCTGACGTCCGTCGCGATCGGGGTCCGCCCGCCGACGACGGTATACTCGCCCTGTTGGAGGACGCGCAGGAGCCGCGTCTGCGCCTCCATCGGCATGTCGCCGATCTCGTCGAGGAAGAGCGTTCCGCCCTCGGCCTGCTCGAATCGGCCGCTCGATCGCGACTGCGCGCCGGTGAATGCGCCCTTCTCGTGGCCGAAAAGTTCCGACTCGATGAGGTCGCGCGGGATGGCGGCCATGTTGATGGCCACAAAAGGACCCTTGCGCCGGCGCCCGTAGTCGTGGAGCGCCCGGGCGACGAGTTCCTTGCCGGTGCCCG
>JACMIV010000205.1 GCA_014380965.1 Rhizobiaceae bacterium
CCCGCAGCCGACGTGCTGCAGACTTATTTCGCTGCCAACGCCAGCGCTTACCGGGCGCCGGAATATCGCGGCCTCGCCTATGCGACGCTTACGGCGGGAGCGCTTTCGGACCCCACATCTATCACCGACGAGGCGATCGCGGCCGACTACGAACAGAACGCTGCGCAGTTTACGACTCCGGAGCGCCGGCGGATCGAGCAGATCGTCTACCCCGACCGGGCTGCAGCGGATGCTGCGAAAGCGTCGCTCGCCGCCGGCAAGCTGTTCGAGCAGCTGATCATCGAGAGCGGCCGCACTGTCGACGACTCGTTGCTTGGAAACCTTTCCAAGGCCGAGGTTCCGGATCCAGCTCTGGCCGACGCTGCGTTTGCGCTCCAACCGCGTGCGGTTTCGGACGTCGTCGACGGCGCCTTCGGCCCGGTGCTGATGCGCGTCACCGAGATCCAGCCGGAGGTGAAGCGTCCGCTGGAGGAGGTCCGGGAGGAACTCCGGCGCGAGCTGGCGCTCGCCGCAGCGGCCGATGGCGTCCAGCAGGCTTACGACGCCTTCGAGGATGCGCGTGCCGGAGGCTCGACGATGGAGGAAGCGGCCCTGCGCGCCGGCCTGGCGGTCAAGACGATCCCCGACGTGTCGCTGGCCGGGCAAACGCCGGACGGCACCCCTGTCGCCGACCTTCCCGCCTCGACCGAAGTGCTAGCGGGCGCCTTTCAGACCGAGGTGGGCTTCGAGAATCCGCCGATCGGCCTCCCCGACAACGGCTACCTCTTCTACGACGTGACGAAGATCGATCCGGCGCGGGAGCGCACCCTCGACGAGGTCCGCGAGCAAGTCCTAGCCGACTGGAAGCGCACCGAAGCCGCGCGGCTCCTTGCCGAACGGACGAACGCCCTGAAGCGGCGCCGCGAGGCAGGTGAGACGCTCGACGCGATCGCCGCATCCGAGGGGCTGACGAAGGACGTGGCCAACGCCATCACCCGTATCACCGGGACGGCGCAACTCGGGCAGGCGGGCGTTACGGCCGCCTATTCCGGCCCGAGCGGCACCATCGCGACCGCGACCGCCGGCGACGCTACGTCGCGGCTGCTCCTCGACGTGACGGACGTTTCGGCGCCGATGGACCCCGTCGCCGATCTCGGACCCGCCGAGGTCGAGCAGCTGTCGACGATGATCCGCACGGACTTCCTGCAGAGCTACATCAACCTCCTGCAGGACGACTACGACATCGTCCAGTACCCAGCCGCCATCCAGGCGGCCCAGACGCTGCTTCGATGAGCCAGACGCTGAAACCCCTCATCGCCAAGGTTGCGGACGGCAAGGCGTTGACCCGAGCTGAGGCCGAGGACGCGTTTCGCGTGATGATGTCCGGCGAGGCGACGCCGGCGCAGATCGGCGGGCTGCTGATGGGCCTTCGCGTGCGCGGCGAGACCGTCGACGAGATCGCGGGCGCCGTCTCGGTCATGCGCGCGAACATGCTGACCGTCGAGGCGCCGGACGGGGCGGTCGACATCGTCGGCACTGGCGGCGACCATGCGGGAACTCTGAACGTCTCGACCTGCGCTGCCTTCGTCGTCGCGGGCGCCGGCGTTCCCGTCGCCAAGCACGGCAACCGCGCCCTCTCATCGCGTTCGGGCTCTGCCGACGTGCTCGCAGCGCTCGGCGTCAAGGTGGATCTCGCGCCGGCGGAGATTTCCGCGGCGATCGCAAAGGCCGGCCTCGGCTTCATGTTCGCTCCCGCGCACCATGCCGCGATGCGTTTCGTCGGTCCGAGCCGTGTCGAACTTGGCACGCGCACGATCTTCAACCTCATCGGACCGCTCTCCAATCCCGCCGGCGTCGACAAGCTCCTCGTCGGCGTGTTCTCTGAAAGCTGGCTGATGCCGGTCGCCGAGACGCTGAGGGCGCTGGGGACGGCACGCGCCTGGGTCGTCCACGGCGACGGGCTCGACGAGATGACGGTCTGCGGACGCACGGACGTCGTGACGCTCGACGGCGGCAAAATCCACCGTTTTTCGCTCGAACCCGAGGATGTCGGCCTGCGGCGAGCGCCCCTGTCGGAAATAAAAGGCGGGGACGCCGACCAGAATGCCGCAGCGCTGCGCGGCGTTCTCGACGGGCAAGGGACCGGCGCCGAGGTGGGCAGCGGCTACCGCGACATCGTCCTCCTGAACGCGGCGGGGACGCTTGTGATGGCGGGCCACGCGCCGGACATCCGGGCCGGCATCGCGATGGCCGCCGAATCGATCGCGTCCGGACGCGCGAGGGCCGCGCTCGACACTCTGGTCGCCGTCACCAACCGTTTCGAGAGGGCGACGCCGTGACCGATATCCTGAAAGCGATCGAGATCTACAAGCGCGAGGAGATCGCGGCCGCGAAGGCGACGAAGAGCCTGTCGGCCCTCGACGCCGAGGCGAAGGCGGCAGGTCCCGTCCGAGGTTTTGCGGACGCGATCCGCGCCAGACATGCGGCAGGCGGCTTCGCGCTCATCGCCGAGGTGAAGAAGGCAAGCCCGTCGAAGGGCCTCATCCGCGCCGACTTCGATCCGCCATCCCTCGCCCGCGCATACGAGAAGGGCGGCGCCGTCTGCCTCAGCATCCTAACGGACGCACCATCCTTTCAGGGACAGCCGTCCTTCCTGACCGACGGCAGGGCGGCGACCGCCCTCCCCGCCTTGCGCAAGGACTTCATGTTCGATCCCTATCAGGTCCTCGAAGCGCGAGCCTGGGGCGCCGACGCGATCCTGATCATCATGGCGGCTGTCGACGACCCTTGCGCGATCGAGCTCGAAGCAGCCGCCTTCGACCTCGGCATGGACGTTCTCGTCGAGGTTCACGACGAGGCGGAAACCGAGCGCGCGCTGCGGCTTCGCTCGAGCCTTCTCGGCGTCAACAACCGCGATCTTCGGACCTTCGAGACGGATCTTGCGACCTCGGAACGGCTCGCCCGCCTGGTGCCGGCCGACAAGATCTTGATCGGCGAAAGCGGCATCGCGACGCCGGCCGACTGCGCTCGACTGTCGGCTGCCGGCATCTCGACCTTTCTCGTCGGCGAGAGCCTGATGCGCCAGGGCGACGTCGAGGCGGCAACGCGCGCGCTACTCAGTCCTGCCGGCCGCCCGGCAAGGCAGGATGCGGCGGAATGAGCGAGGGGGCACGTCTTACCCATCTCGACCATACCGGCACCGCGACCATGGTCGATGTCGGCGACAAGGGCGAGACCGTACGCATCGCCAAAGCCGAAGGCCTCGTGCGGATGGCGGCCGTGACGCTCGCTCTCATCGAGGCAGGCGGCGCGAAGAAGGGCGACGTCGTCGCGGTGGCGCGGATCGCCGGGATCATGGCTTCAAAGAAAACCTCCGACCTTATTCCCCTCTGCCATCCATTGAT
This sequence comes from Rhizobiaceae bacterium, assembly GCA_014380965.1. Classification (GTDB taxonomy): domain Bacteria; phylum Pseudomonadota; class Alphaproteobacteria; order Rhizobiales; family Rhizobiaceae; genus Plantimonas. The sequence goes on from JACMIV010000205.1 coordinate 3,384, forward strand.
GCTCGACGAAGTCGCCGTCGACATCGTCGCCGAGCCGTCGCTGCCGGGCCTCAGAGTGACGGCGACCGCGCGCGTTACCGGCAAGACCGGCGTCGAGATGGAGGCACTCACCGCCGTCACATTGGCCTGCCTCACGATCTACGACATGGCCAAGGCCGTCGATCGCGGCATGGAGATAACCGGCGTGCGCCTTCTCGAGAAGTCC
>JACMIV010000206.1 GCA_014380965.1 Rhizobiaceae bacterium
GCGGCGTCGGCGCGCCATAATGTTTCGCTGCGGCCGCCAGCGCCTCTGCCTCTGTCAGCTCGACGAAGAAGGTCCCGTCCGGCCCGTACCAGGCCGGGATCTGATGCCCCCACCAGAGCTGCCGCGAGATGCACCAGGGCTGGATGTTCTCCATCCAGTCGAAATAGGTCTTCTCCCAGTTCTTCGGAACGAAGGCGGTGCGTCCCTCCCGAACGCTGGCGATGGCGGGCTTGGCGAGAGTCGCTGCATCGACGTACCACTGGTCGGTCAGGAACGGCTCGATCGGCACGCCGCCACGGTCGCCGTGCGGCACCATGTGCTTGTGGGGTTCGATCCGGTCGAGGAGACCTCCCTCCTCGAACACCTTGACGACAAGCTCGCGCGCTTCGAAGCGGTCCAGTCCCTCGAGTTGACCCCAGAGGCTGTGCTGCATCGGGTTCGGCATCAGTCCCTCGAGGAAATCCTCGTTCTCCTCGATGGTGATCTTCGCGTCGACCGTCAGAATGTTGATCTGGCGCAGGCTGTGCCGCTTGCCGACGTCGAAATCGTTGAAGTCGTGCGCGGGAGTCATCTTCACGGCGCCGCTGCCCGCATCCGGGTCGGCGTAACCGTCTGCGATGATTGGAATTTTGCGCCCGACGATGGGCAGGACAACATGCCTGCCGACGATCGCCTTGTAGCGCGGGTCGTCCGGGTTCACGGCAACGGCGGTGTCGCCCAGCATGGTTTCCGGGCGCGTGGTGGCGACGACGAGATAGTCGCGGGTCTCGAAAGCGGTCGGACTGCCGTCCTCGTCGAAGGCGATCGGATGCTCATAGGTGACGCCGGGCTCCAGCGGATAGCGCAGGTGCCAAAGGTTCCCGGCGACCTCGATCTGCTCGACCTCGATGTCGGAGATCGCCGTTTGCAGCTTCGGGTCCCAGCTGACGAGGCGCTTGTCCTTGTAGATCAGGCCCTTGCCATAGAGGTCGACGAACAGCGCGCGCACGGCGCGCGACATGCCCTCGTCCATGGTGAAGCGCTCGCGCGACCAGTCGCAGGAGGCGCCGAGGCGGCGAAGCTGCCCGAGGATCGTGCCGCCGGACTCCGCCTTCCACTCCCAGACGCGTTCGACGAAGGCCTCGCGGCCGATCTCGCGGCGGCCGGGCTCCTGGCGGTCGCGCAATTGGCGCTCGACGACCATCTGCGTCGCGATGCCGGCATGGTCCATGCCGGGCTGCCAGAGTACGTTCTTGCCGCGCATCCTCTCGAAACGCGCCAGGATGTCCTGGAGCGTGTTGTTCAGGGCGTGGCCGATGTGGAGCGAGCCGGTGACGTTCGGCGGCGGGATGACGATCGAGAAGGGCTCGGCGCCGGCCTTGGCGCCGGCCCCGGCGCGGAAAGCGTTCGCCGCCTCCCAACGCTTGGCGATGCGCGGCTCGATGGTCGAGGCGTCGTAGGTCTTGTCGATCATGGGATGCGTCCGCTGGAAAAGGCTGGTCGGGCTTCGGTTACGCCCAAGTTTTCCGTCGTGTCAACGCAGACGCAGGTGGTCGTGCGCCGCTTCGAGCCGGCTCCGGCGGCCGGAGGGGCCGTGTGTTCAGCGCCGCCCGCCGCGGGCGACGCGCTCGATTTCCTCGCGCACGAGCTTTTCCGCGAGCCGAGGCAGGTTGTCGTCGAGCCATTCCTGAAGCATCGGCCGTAGCATCTCGCGCGCCATCTCTTCCATCGACTTCATCTGTCCGTCGCGAATGGCGCGGGCGAGATCGTCGAAAGCGGCGGCGACCTCCGCGCCGGCCTCGGCCGACATGATCGACGAGGTCTCGGCGATGACGGAAGACAGCTGCGGCGCTGGTGCCGCAAGGGCGGCGAACGAGGGCACTTCCACGCACTCGCTCGTCGCCTCGTCCTCATGCAGCGCCGCTGCGCTTGCCACGTTTTGCGCCTCGACCTCGCTCAGGAGGGCGGCGGCAAAATCGGCTTCCTCGAATTCGAGACTGAAATCGGGAACGCTGTCCTCGTCGGTCTCCTGCACCCCATCGGCCGAACCTCGATCGAACGCGCCCTCGCCTTCCGCAACGGCTGCGACGGAATGGAGACAAGCCGGGCTGACATTCCCTTGCGCCCCGGCCTTCTCGATGCCCGTCTCTGCGCGAAGCCTCTCCGCTTGCTCGGCAGACGCACCATCGAGAATCGCCCCGGCGACGACGCGGGCCTCCGACTGTCCTGCAAGCAGACGCGACGCCCCATACGCTTCGGAAAGGGAGGGGCGAAGCGCTTCGAACCTCTCCGCAGCCGCAGGCGGCGCCACCACTGGAGGCGCGATCGCCGGCTGTGCCACATCTCCGCTTGACGCCTCCCCCGAGGACGAGGGCATCCTGTTTGACGGGTCGCTCGGTTGCTCGCCCAAGACGTCTGGCGAAAACTCCCAGCTGGCCAGCTCATCGAATGGATCGGGTTCGCCGAAGGCGGCGTTTGCCGGCTGGAAGATCCGGGTCGGCGCCGGATCGGGAGCCAGAGCATCGGTCGCCCGAATGTCGGACGGTTCGTCGCGCGGGGGCATCGCCGGAACGTTCGCTACGGGCAACGCCTTGGCGTCAGCCTTTCTCAGCCGTGGTTCAACGGATAGGCCCGGAAGCGCCGTGCGCTCTTCGCCACTTTCGATGATTCTGCGGATCGAGGCGAGGATCTCCTCCATGGAGGGTTCCTTGGCGTGGCTTGCATTGCTCATGGATCGCAGTATCCGCATGTTCGAGAACGGTCCGCCAAACTGGCGGTCGAATCATGCGTGAAGCCTAAACCGAAACCGGGGCGGAAAGAATCCCTGCCCCGGCCAACGTCAGGATATCACCAGAAGAGATCGTTCCA
>JACMIV010000019.1 GCA_014380965.1 Rhizobiaceae bacterium
ATCCTCGACCAGGAGATCCGAGACGCGGACACTGCGCTGCGCCGGGCGCGTTCCGATCTTGCCGGCATCATGGCGACGACGAAGTCGCTCGCCCGCCGGATCGAGGAGGCGAAGGCCAAGGAAGCCAAGGACATGGAAAGCGCCCGTGCGGCTATGGCTGCCGGCCGCGAGGATCTCGCACGCGGTCTTGCCGAGCGCGTCTCCGCCGCGCGCGCCGAAGTAGCGCGCGATCAGGGCGAGCACGACCGGCTCCTGGCTCAGCAACAGCAGATGATCCGCGCCGTGCAGAGCACCGAGACGCGCATCCAGACGATGCGGCGCGAGGTGGATGGCGTGAAGGCCAACGAATCGCTCCTCAAGGCGCAGTCGGCGATCGCCTCCAGCCACGCGGGCGTCAATTCCCGCCTCGGCAGCGCGATGGAGTCGCTGGAGCGCGTGAAGAAACGCCAGGAGATGACCGCCGGACGCATCGAGGCAGGTGCGGAAATGCAGGCGCTGGAATCGGGAAGCGAGCTCGACCGCGCGCTCCTCGAAGCCGGGATCGGCGGCGGGCGCAACTCCTCGGACGACGTCCTTGCCGAGTTGATGCGCGCCGAAAAGGGTCCTGCCATCGCGGGACCGACCGGGCCGAACCTCCAGATCGGACACGATCGGGACAAGTGATCTCTTGGTGGCAGGTGGGGGCGGCTCGCTTCCCTCCCCGCCTGCGCCATCAGGCGCCGACCCTTGTCGGCGCAAGCGCGGTGCCGCTGCCGAGGGCCGCTCGTGCCGCGCGCTCCTGCTGGGGCGATCGGCCGTAGAGTTCGCGGTAGCATTTGGAAAAGTGCGAAGCGGAGACGAAGCCGGAGGCGACCGCGATCTCCACGATCGGCAGGGCCGACTGGAGAAGAAGGTGGCGGGCGCGGTCGAGACGGATTTCCAGATAGTATCGCGCCGGAGACCGCCCCATCTCCTTGTCGAACAGCCGCTCGACCTGACGGCGCGACAGGCCGATGTGGCGCGAGATCTCGACCAGAGACAGCGGCTCGCCGAGATTGGCCTCCATGATTTCGATGATAGACAGAACCTTGGCGTGCTGGACGCCGAGGCGTGCGCGCAGCGGAAGGCGCTGGCGATCGTGGCTGGCGCGCACGCGGTCGGTCAGCGCCTGTTCGCAGATGCGGTTGACGAGGTCGTCGCCATGATCTTCGCCGATGAGAGCGAGCATCATGTCGAGCGAGGCCGTGCCGCCGGCGCAGGTGAAGAGATTGTGGTCGATCTCGAAGAGGTCGGCATGGACATCGGCGCGCGGAAACGCCTCAGAGAAGCCCGGCAGGTTCTCCCAGTGGATCGCGCAGCGCCGTCCCGCCAGAAGCCCGGCGCGGGCGAGAATCCAAGCCCCGGTGCATAGACCACCGACGGCGACACCGCGTTGATGCGTCTCGCGAAGGTAGGAGAAGCTCGACTTGTCGTTGAAATCCTCGACGAAGACGCCGGAGCAGACGAAGACCATCGAGGGCTTGCGCTCGGTCAGCAGGGCGCGGCGCTCGGTCTCGATGGAGCCCGTCACCGTGATCTCGACGCTGTTGGAGGCGAAGACCGGGGCGCCGGTGGGGGAGGCGAGCCGCCAGCGGTAGGCTTCGTGGCCGAGGATCCGGTTGGCGATTCTCAAAGGCTCGATCGCCGTCGCGAAGGCGATCATGGAGAAATTCGGGATCAGCAGAAAGACGATGCTGCGCTTCAGCGTTTTCGGCGCTTCGACAGGAGCACGGATCGGAGCCTGCAACATGAGATTTCGCCCGCTCGGCATGAAAAGGTGCCGCAGGGTTCGAAGTTGCGCGTTTTGGCTGCGGCTTTCAAGCGGTCCGCCCCGCTATTCTGGATCGTTCCAAGAGAAGAGCTGTGGCTTACGTTCCTCGCGAGCGAACCGCCGTCTGGAGCGCCGGCAAAGGTCAAGCGACGACGCTATTTGCAAAGACGCGAGCGGTTTGCGCTGACGCGCTTGGAATAGGGCCGGAGGCCGGCGGACATCACGTCGTCCGCATCGTTCTCGCCATTGCGCGCCATGCCGGTCATGGCCGCCATGGTCGTGTCCATCGCGACCTTCGTCATCGCCATGTTGATCGCCATAACGCTTTCGCCCATGGCCTGCATCTTCTCGGTCACCATCTGCGAAGCCTCACGCTTCGAGCTTGCGGTAGGGGCGGCGACCGTCATCCAGAATTCGGTCATGCGGCTCGCCACGACGAAGGGCGAGTGCATCATCAGGGTGGTGAGTTCTGACTGCGTCTTTGAGGTTCGGCGGGTCATGTGTGGGTTTCCTGCGACGCCGGGAAGGATGCCGGCTTTCTGACAACGCGACGCCTCACCTAGGGTCGCATCGCCAGCCAGATTATTTCGCACCTGCGAAAAAGCAATCTGCTCAGCGGGTCTGGAGCGTCGAACTCGCTCACTATGGTTTCATCGTCGCCGCCTGAAGGTTTCGGCGGCGTCCCGCGGTGTTCGCACCTTATCATCAGCGAGGAATAATATTGCTTCGCGGCTAGGGAACCGTCGCGACCCTTCGTCGTTTTTCGGCCACAAGATCACTCTGGAGAACATACCATGTCGAACCGTCTTGCCGCCGTTTCCCTCGTCCTCGCCGCCGTCCTCACGCTGTCCGCTTGCGCCAACACCGTTCGGGGAGTCGGGCGTGACGTCGGAAACACCGTCGATGCGACAGGCGCTGCCGTGAACGACGTCGCGCAGTAAGCACGCACGTTTCAACTGTGTAGACCACATGCGGGGCCCGGAGCGATCCGGGTCCTTTTGTGTCTGGCAACTCAGCGGAAAGGCTGTCGGTTTTCGATGACGGCAATTTGCGGCGATCAGCTTACGATGTCGTGATGGAAGCCGTCTTGTCGGCGGCTTTCACTCCGCGCTCGGTCGGATTGACCATGGCGCCCATGATGCCGCGCAGCGTCACGCGGCCGATCGGGGCGGTCGAGCCGTTGACGACGTGGGCGCTCATCGCACCGGTTTCGGTCATCGTCCTGGCGGCGTCCTCGATGATCGTGCCCCTCTCGATCGCCGGTCCTTCCGGGGGAAAGCCACCGGGTGGCGCGGGCTCCATGATGGTCTGGACCTCTATAACGCGGCCGCGGTTCACCTCGCGAACGAAGGAGGCGATGTAGTCGTCCGCGGGGTGAAGCACGATCTCCTCGCCGGTGCCCTGCTGGACGATCTCGCCGTCGCGCAGGATCGCGATCCTGTCGCCGATCCGCAAGGCCTCGTCGAGATCGTGGGTGATGAAGACGATGGTCTTCTGCAACTCCTCCTGAAGGTCGAGGAGGACCGACTGCATGTCGCTCCGGATCAGCGGATCGAGGGCCGAGAAGGCCTCGTCCATGAGGAGGATGTCGGCATCCGTCGCAAGCGCACGGGCAAGACCGACGCGCTGCTGCATGCCGCCCGAAAGCGCGGACGGGTAGCGATTCTCGTAGCCGGAAAGGCCGACGCGCGCGATCCAGCGGGCCGCGGCCGCCCGCTGCTTCTCGCCCGGGGCGCCCTGGATGGCGAGTCCGTAGGTGACGTTGTCGAAGACGCTCTTGTGCGGCAGCAGCGCGAAGCGCTGGAAGACCATCGAGATCTTGTGCCGTCGGAAGTCCTGAAGCCGCTTCGCCGACATGGCGAGCACGTCCTCTCCGCCGATGAGAACCTCGCCGGCGGTCGGCTCGATCAGCCGGTTGATGTGGCGGATGAGGGTCGACTTGCCCGATCCCGAGAGGCCCATCACGACCTGGATGCCGCCTTTCGGCATGTCGATGCTGATGTCGCGCAGGCCGAGGACATGGGCGTGCTTTTCCATCAGCTCGGCCTTGGTCATGCCGGCCTTGACCTCTTTCACGAGCCGGCGGTCGTCCGCGCCGAAGATCTTGTAGAGGGAGCGGATGCGGATGGCCGCTTCCGGGGCGGCCGGAGACGTCGTGGCGGTCTCAGCCATGGGCCGTCTCCCGGTGGCGCTGGAGGCGTTTGCCGTAGGCCTGACTCGCCCGGTCGAAGATGATCGCGATGGCGACGATGGCGAGGCCGTTCATCACGCCCTGCGCGAAATACTGATTGGTAATCGCCTGGAGCACCGGCTGGCCGAGGCCGCGCACGCCGATGAGCGATGCGACGACGACCATGGCGAGGGCCATCATGATGGTCTGGTTGATGCCGGCCATGATCGTGGGCAACGACAGCGGGAGCTGCACTTGCGTCAGCCTCTGCCAGCTCGACGCGCCGAAGGCGTCGGCCGCCTCCATCACTTCCTTGTCGACGAGCCGGATGCCGAGATTGGTGAGGCGGATGATCGGCGGCATCGCGTAGATGACGACGACGATGAGGCCCGGGATGAGGCCGATGCCGAGCAGCATGACGATGGGAATGAGATAGACGAAGGATGGCATGGTCTGCATGACGTCGAGGATCGGCGAGACGACGGACTGCACCCGGTCCGATCGGGACATCAGAATGCCGATGGGGAGGCCGACGACGATCGAGAGCAGCGTGCAGACAACGATGATCGAGAGCGTGCGCATCGTGTCCTCCCACATGCCGAAGAGGCCGATGAGGAGCATCGAGACGACCGTGCCGATGGTGATCGCGGTCGACCGGCTGGCGAACCAGACGATGGCGGTCATGACGCCGAGAACGAGGATCCAGGGGCTGGACAGAAGCAGTGCCTCGAACCAGAGCAGAAAGTCGAGAAGAGGGCGGAAGGCCGCCTCGATCGTCTCGCCCCAGGCGCGCGAGAAGGACTTGTAGGCCGTATCGATGGCACGCGTGCCCTCGCGAAGGGCGCTGCGCTTGATCTCGGGGAACTCGAACACCCAGTCCGGCAAAGTCTCGACCCTCTTCCTCTGCGTTGGCTCGCGCCGGCAGGGTGCCGGCGTTTCCGCGTCTTCCCCGGCGCATCATGCGCCGGGGAAGACGGCGTCGAAGGTCAGAGCTCGGACTTGATCTTCTCGGCGATCTCGGGCGAGACCCACTGCGTCCAGATCTCGGGCTGCGTTTCGAGGAAATGCAGGGCGGTGTCCTCCCCGTTGGCCTGGTTCTCTTCCTTCCAGGCAAGCAGCTTGTTGACGGTGTCGTTGCCCCAGGCGCGCGTCTTCAAATATTCGGCCGCGCCTGCCGACTGTTTCGCCACGTTCGGCGTAATCATCGTGTAGACTTCTGATTTCGTCCATGCGTTGATCTTAGGGTCCGGGCAATCGGCAACAGACGTGCATCGCTTCCATTCCGCATCATCGTAGCTGGTGTTGAATTCAAGCTGCTTCATTTCGTACTTGCCCAGCAACGCCGTTGGCGCCCAGTAGTATCCGAGCCACGGCTTCTGGCTTTCGTAGGCCTTGGCGACCGTTCCGTCGAGGCCGGCCTGCGATCCGGTGTCGATGAGCACGAAGCCCTTCTTGTCGGCCTCGTAAGCCTTGAAGAACTGCTGCGTCGTGATCTGGCATCCCCAGCCGGCGAAACAGCCGTGGACAGCTCCCTTCGACGTGTCCTCGGTGCCCGGGAAGAGGTCGGGACGTGCGATCGCGTCTTGGATTGTCTTGATCTCCGGATGGGCATCGGCGAAGTATTTCGGTATCCACCAGCCCTCGACCGCGTCATCGGCAAGCACCTTCGCGCCATATTCGATCCGGCCTTCCTTCACGGCTGCGTCGATCTGGTCGCGGAATTGGTTAACCCACATCTCTCCCGCGATGTCGGGTTCGCCCTTTTCCGTCATCGAAGAGAAGGTCGGCATGGTGTCGCCGGGGATGGACTGGGCGTCGCAGTCGAAGCCGTTCTTGAGAATGAACTCGTCGATGGCCGCCAGAACCTCCGCCGAAGCCCAGGTCATGACGGAGATGGTCAGAGTTCCGCAGCTCTCCTGCGCGGAGGCCGCGCCCGAAAAGCCGAGAACGCAGGCCGCAAGGGCCGTGGAGGCGAGAAGATTCTTCATGGTCTACCCTTTGCTGAAGTTGAACAGATCGTCGTGGATGGCGAGGGGGTCGCCGGAAGTATCGATGTCAGGCTGATCACGGAGCGATAAATCAGCGCAAGTAACCACCCTTGCGCCCGCCAATCGAACGCCGCGCGGGACTTCCCAATTGTGTCGTCTCGAAGGCTAGCCGTTCGGTGAAGGGATTCCAATCCCTTTCTATGGGCTCACTTGTCGGCATGTGCGGGTGTTCCGTTTGCGTCGGAGATCGCGCCGGCTGCGACGCGGCCCCTTGCAAAACCACATGAGCGAAGTTTGGGAGCGGCCGATGCCCTGTCGCGTGCCCTTGCCCGTCCCGATGCGAAGCGGCCGGATGGACGACGGAGCCTTGGCGCGCACGCGGTGCGAAGGCGCCCAAGGTGCGCAAATGTCCCGTCGATTGGCTGTTGGTTCGCCGGGTGCTGGAGTTTTTGTCTCGTCTCCGTGGCAGGCGCGGTTTTGAAGGGTGCCGCGTTAGCTGAACCGTAAGACCTCATGCCCCATAACGAAAGGGCGACAAACAAAGACGTTGCCGACTCCGGAAAGGTACTGCGTACCGGGGCGCCGCGTCACAAGACCTCCAGTCGCGACACTGAATGAACCGCGCCTCGTCCACTCTTGGACAAGCGCGGCTTTTTCGCATGGTTGCCATCAACAACCACGTGATGCGTCCTGGATAGTCGAACCGCCACCAGTTCCCAATCTTGCGCTGTAAGGTCAGCCGAGGCGCGTTGAGTAAAGCGCGAGCGCGCGGGTCCGGATGGCCGCCCGTCGCCTCAAATGGCTGCGACGACGCGGGCGATGTCTCGTGGGGCGAAGGGTTTGGCGACAAAAGGCACGTTCCTGAAGCGCTGCGGAATGTCGCGTCGGCTGCTGGTGACGAAGCAGAAGGGCACAGCCTTTGCCCGGAGCGCGGCGACGACGGTCCAGCAACCCTCCCGATCGCCCGCAAGATTGATGTCGATCATCGCGAAGTCCACGCCCTCGCCGATGCACAGGAGACCCGCTGCGGCGGTGGAGGCGAGACAGCACTCGACGTTTTGGGCACTCGTTGTGACGATGTCTTCCAGATCGATCGCGATGATCGGCTCGTCTTCCAAAATGAGTATGCGCATCGGGCTTGTCCTTTCGTCGCGACAGACCAATGCGGACCGATGCTCGAAGGTTGCGTTGCGCTGTAATGATACGCGGCTTCAAACGCTGGAAAGAAGCTTGGATGCAGACGGCGGAGCGGAGATCGAGGACGCGGGCGGGGTCGCCGACGCCAAAGCCGACGCCACGCCCGAGCGGACTGCGAAGCGCGACAGGACCTCGCCGGCGATCCTGTCGGCCGGCATCGGGCGGCCGAAATGGTAACCCTGCAACTGGTCGCAGCCGAGTTCCGAAAGAACGGCGACCTGCGCCTCGGTCTCGACGCCCTCGGCGGTGACTTTCATGTGCATGATGTGCGCAAGCGAAATGATCGTGTCGAGGATCTCGCGCACGTTCTGCTCGCCGGCGTCGAAGGCGACCATGAAGGACTGGTCGATCTTCAGCTTGTCGAAGGGAAAGCGCCAGAGATAGCCGAGCGACGAGTAGCCGGTGCCGAAATCGTCCATGTCGATCGACACTCCGAGGGCCTTCAGCTCGTTCAGCTGACCGAGGATGTCCTCGGAGCGCTCGAGAAGGAGAGACTCGACGACCTCGATCTCCAGGCGGCGCCCCTCGATTCCGGCCGAAGCGAGCGCGTCCTGGACGATGCCGACGAGATCGCCGTCCTGAAACTGCACGGCCGACAGGTTGACGGAGACGAAGAGGTGATCGGGCCATTCGGCGATTTGGCGCGCCGCCTGCCGGATGACCCAGGTCCCGATCTCCTTGATGTAGCCCCGCGTCTCGGCGATCGCGATGAAGTCGGCGGGAGAGATGTAGCCGCCGTCCGGGTTCGGCATCCGTATCAGCGCCTCGAACCCGAGCAGCTCCGTCCCGTCGCCCGAGACGATGGGCTGGTAGAAGAGCTCGAAACCATCCGCCGCGACCGCTGCCCGCACCATCGCCTCGACCTGGCGCCGGCGATGGACCTCTTCGTCCATATGGGTATCGAACAGAGTGAATTCGCCCGTTTTTGTGGTCTTCTGGTGGAAGACGGCAAGCTCGGCATGCCTGACGAGTTCGCCATGCGTACGCCCATCCCGCGGCATCATCGCGACACCGATCGAAACCTGAGGTCGAACGATCTGGCCCTTCAAATCGATGGGTTCGCCGACGGAAGCGCGGATCCGACGCACAAGCGCGATCACGTCTTCCGGCCCTTCGACGCGCCGGTGCAGGATCGTGAAATCGTCGGCGCCGATCCGGGCGATGAGGTCGGTACGGTCGACGGAGGCGTTGATTCGGCTTGCCACGTGGCGCAGCAGCTCGTCGCCCTGCGCTTGGCCTAGACTGTTGTTGATCTCCGAGAGCCCGTCGATGTCGACGAAGCAGAAGGCCATCTCCTCGCGTGTCGCGCGGGAGGTCGAGAGAACCCGCTCGGTCTCCTGCTGCATCCGCGTGCGGTTGAAGAGATGCGTCAGCGGGTCGTGATTGGCGAGGAACTGGATCCGGTCGTCGGCTTCGACGATCTTGCGGTGACGGCGGACGTAGAAGAGCGTCGGGAGGCCCGTGGCGACGAGCAGCATCACGAGAAGCTTGAGAGAAGCACCTGTCAGCGCCGACGTATAGGCGGCGCGGTCGTCGAGCATGTCGGCGACGACGGAGAGATAGCCGACCGTCTGCCCGTCCCGGATCAGCGGGGTGACGATGGACGGGTTGGTCTTGCCGTCGTCGTTCACGACCTGCCAGCTGCCGGGACGCCCCAGCACCTGATCGGACAGCCGGCCCCCGGAGCTGATGCCCCCGGCGCGGTCGCGCAGCAGCCAGTCATATCGGTCGGAGCGCGAACGGAAGACTTCCTGGCCCCGGCGATCGAAGATCGCGAAACTGTCGATGTCGGCAAGGCCCGCCACGGTACGCACCCGCGTCTCTGCATCGGGATCGCGCGCAAGGCCTGTCAGAAAGGCGTCGAGATTGCCTTGGGCGCTCAGCAGAAGCTCGCCGAAACGTTCGCTCTTGGTCTGCATGGCGGTTTCGACGAGGCGGCCGATCGCGGCGTTCCCGATGTGCAGGACGCTGAACACGACGAAGCCCGCGAGCAACGCGCCCCCGACGATCGTCGCGCCGTATCGTTTCACTATGGCGAGCATCGCATCATTCGCATTGGAACCCGACCGGACGCTACAATGGACAGGTAAAAATTTAGTCCTCCTCAGCCTCGCCTCGTTGCGGGATCGCCATCCTGGAAGCGAGCTCGGGCTGCGCATCGACGGGCGATGCAGCACCGGCTGCGAATTCCGTTGCGGAACAGGCACAGCCGAATTTCGAAACAGCTGCGGATATAACGACCCCTTTGACGTGCTTTCCGGTCGTGCCTAATCTTGCCCGAAACGGTGCGAAACGTGCGGGGGAGTGGCAGGAGCATGAGACGATGGCTGGTTTCCGTCCTTCTCGCTCTCGCCATAGGCGGCGGCTCCACCGTCTCCGATGCGCTCGCGCGTGCCGCGATCGTTGCAAGGGTCGACATCTCGGCTCAGACGATGACCGTTTCACGCAACGGACGAGTGATCGACCGGTGGAAGGTCTCGACCGCCGGCAAGGGGTACCGCACGCCCGTCGGCAGTTATCGTCCGACGCGCATGCACCGGATGTGGTACTCGCGCAAATACGACGATGCGCCGATGCCGCATTCGATCTTCTTCCATGGCGGCTATGCCATCCACGGCACGGACTCGATCAAGCGTCTCGGGCGACCCGCCTCGCACGGCTGCATCCGCCTCCATCCGAGCAATGCCGCCGCGCTTTACGCGATGGTGCGCGAGGTCGGCCCGCGCAACACCTCGATCGTCATCACGCGTTGATCCGGCGTCGGCGCCGTCGGTCGGCTCACGTCTCCCAGCGCCTGTGGAACCACATCCATTGCTCCGGGTGTTCGCGCACCCAGCCCTCCACGACGTCGTTCAGCGCCTGACAGCTCGCGGCGATGTCGATCTCGCCGTCGGCGCCGCGGGGCAGGTCCATGCGGGATTGAAGCTCCAGCCGGTAGCGGCCGCGGGGAAGGCGTATGCAGCGGACGGGATAGACCTCGCAACCGAACTGGCGTGCAAGCTTCGGCACCAGCGGATTGGTGCGGCACGTCCGGCCGAAGAACGTGGTCGGGGGCCCTTTCTTGAATTTCTGGTCGACGAGCATGCCGACGGCCCCGCCGCGGTCGAGCTGGCCGGCCAGCGCCCAGGCCGCACCAGCCTTCGAGGGAACGAGATGGCCGCCTCGCGTGCGACGCGCCGAGAGGATGCGTCTGGCGATGTACTTGTTGTTGGGCGGTCGGAAGAGGGCGGTGACCTCGAGGCCGAAGGTCGCCGCGCAGATCGGCAGCAGCTCGAACGAGCCGAGATGACCGGTGAAGAAGAGAAACGGTCCCTTGCGATCCCGCAACGCCTCGAAGATTTCGATGCCCTCGACCTCGATCAGGCCTTCGCCGGGCTTCTCCGGGTCGAAATCGAAGATCTCGTCGAGATAGACGTATTCGGCGGCGAGCCGGGCCATCTGCTCCCAGTTCCCGCGTGCGGTCTCCTCGATCCAGGCCTCGTCCTTCTCGGGATAGGCACGGGCAAGGTTCTTCTTCGCCAGCCGGTGTCGTCCCAGGATCGGGCCGACCCAGCGCCCGATCCTTGCGGCCGTGCCGAGGCCGACGCGCGGCGGCAGCATGCGCAGGATGGCCAGCACGGCGAAGATCGCCTGCGCCGAGGTCCAGTTGCTCGCCTTGCGCCAGCGCTTCCAGAGCGCCTTCGTGAGGGGATGCTTGCGGAAGGAACTCATGCCGCTTTGGCGGCTCCCGATCCGGATGCGGCAACGTCCTTGTCGAGGTTTAGGATGATCTTGCCGAAGACCTTGCGGCCCTCCATCCGCGCCAGCGCGACTTCGAGCCCGTCGAAGCCGATCTCCGTGTCGATGACGGGCGCGACGAGGCCGCGCGCCATCTTCTGCATGGCGTCGGCCATGTTCTCCATCCGGCAGCCGAAGGAGCCGATGAGGCGAAGCTGCTGCTGGAAGAGTATCATCAGGTTGATCTCGGCCGAGACGCCCGAGGTCGAGCCGCAGGTGACGAGCCGCCCGCCGCGCTTCAAGGAAAACATCGAGGCCGCCATCGTGTCCTTGCCGACATGCTCGAAGACGACGTCGACACCCTTCTTCTTCGTCAGCTTGCGCACCACGCCCTCGAAACGGTCGGTGCGGTAGTTGATGACGTGGTCGGCGCCGAGCGCTTTGGCGCCCTCGATCTTGTCGTCGGACCCGACGGTAGCGATCACCTTGGCGCCGTATGCCTTGGCGAGCTGGATCGCGGCCGTGCCGATGCCGGAGCCGCCGGCATGGATGAGGATCGTCTCGCCGGGCTCGAGTTTGGCATTGTCGAACAGCATGTGCTCGACGGTGCCGAAGGTGACGGGCGCCAGCGCCGCACCGATCGCGTCGCAGCCGGGAGGGGCGGGGACGAGGAGCCGGGCGGGAAGGTTCACCACCTCCGTCGCGAAGCCGTCGAGATGGAAACCGTGGACGCCCGAGACGTGCTCGCAGAGATTGTCGCGATTTTCGCGACACGCTTTGCAGAGGCCGCAGGTGCGCGCGCCGTAGATCGAGACGAGTTGACCGGGGAGGACGCCCGACGCGCCGGGGCCGAGCGCCTCGACGACGCCGGAAGCCTCCGCGCCGATGACGAGCGGCAGCTTGCGCTTGGCGAAAGCCATGCCGCGCCAGCCCCAGACGTCGATATGGTTGAGGGCGACGACCTTGATCCGCACCCGCGCCTCGCCGAAGCCGGGCGCGCCGGGCTCGTCGATCTCCGTCTGCCGGAGGTCGCGGTCGCCGAGGAGCTGCAATGCGCGCATGTGGTTGTGGTCCTTGATCGTCGCCGCTCAGCCGCGCGGTTCGCGGCCGAGGACGAGGCTGACATTTTGGCCGCCGAAGCCGAAGGAGTTGGAGAGGACGGCGGCAACGTCCGCATCGCGCTTGACGTTCGCGACCGTGTCGAGCGGGATCGCCGGATCGGGGACGTCGTGGTTGATCGTCGGGGGAAGCGTCCCGTCGCGCATGGTGAGGAGGGAGAACACCGCCTCGATGGCGCCGGCCGCAGTCAACGTGTGGCCGATCATCGACTTGTTCGACGAAATCGGCACGTGTCTCATGTGCTCGCCGAAAACCGCCATCAGCCCGCCGGCCTCCATGCGGTCGTTCTCGGGGGTAGAGGTGCCGTGCGCGTTGACGTAGCCGATGTCCTCCGGGACGAGGCCGGCATCTTCGAGGCCCTTGCGGATCGTCGCGATGATCGGCGAGCCGTCGGGCTTCGACCGCGTGCGGTGGAAATCGTCGGCCTTCTCGCCGCAGCCGTGGACGACGCCGAGCACCTTGGCACCGCGCGCCTTGGCGGAAGCCAGCGATTCGAGCACGAGCGCCGCCGCGCCTTCCGCGATCACGAAGCCGTCGCGGTCCTTGGAGAAGGGCTTCGAGGCGCGCTCGGGCTTGTCGTTCTGGGTCGAGAGAGCCGAAAGCAGCGAGAAGCGGATCAGCGCCTCGGCGCCGACCGAGCCGTCCGTTCCGATCGCGATGGCGCGATCCGTCTCGCCGCGGCGAATGGCTTCGACGCCGAGCTGGATCGCGCTCGCGCCGGAAGCGCAGGCGGTGGACAGCGTGACGGGGAGGCCGCGCGTGCCGAGCCGGTCGGCGAGACGCTCGGAAATGCCGCTGAACAGGGTCAGCGCATACATGTCCGCATCGCGGTTCTGGCGGACGAGTTCCATCAGGCGGTCGTAGCCGGCCTCCTCGCGCGCCTTGCCGGGCAGGGCGTCGAGGAGGAAACGGTGCTGCCATTCGAGCTCGATCGGGGGCGCCGCGAGGAAGAGCGGGCCAGGAAAGTCACTGTTGTAGCCGGCCATGCGGACGGCTTCGAGGCCGGCCGATTGTGCGAGCGCGTAGGACAGTCCGATGCCGGTGATCGGCGACACGTCCATGAAATCCACGGTGCCGGCGATGCGCGTCTTCAGGTTGTCGGTCGCAAAGCGCGTGATCGCGTGGATGCCGGAACGCCCGGCCGTCAGCGCCGTCCAGTTTGCCTCGACGCCCTCTCCGAGCGAGGAGACGAGGCCGATACCTGTAACCGCGACGATCGGGCGGCCGAGAAAGTCGGTGCTGGAGCTCATGGACGCCGCGCTCCCCTAGTGGCCGTCGAGGGCGTGCAGGAAGGCGACGCCCTCGGCCTGGACGTGGCCGACCGTCGTCACGAGGGCGC
>JACMIV010000207.1 GCA_014380965.1 Rhizobiaceae bacterium
CCGAGGCCCTGCCCTACATGCAGGCCTACGAGCACAAGACCGTGGTCGTGAAATACGGCGGCCATGCCATGGGCAACGCCTCGCTCGGCAAGGCCTTCGCGCGCGACATCGCGCTCTTGAAGCAGTCGGGCATCAACCCGATCGTCGTCCACGGCGGGGGCCCGCAGATCGGCGCGATGCTGTCCAAGATGGGGATCGAATCGCGTTTCGAGCACGGCCTTCGGGTGACGGACGAGCGCACCGTCGAGATCGTCGAAATGGTCCTTGCCGGTTCGATCAACAAGGAGATCGTCGCCCTCATCAATGCCGAGGGCGAATGGGCGATCGGGCTCTGCGGCAAGGACGGCAACATGGTCTTCGCCGAAAAGGCCAAGAAGACCGTCATCGACCCCGACTCCAACATCGAGCGGGTGCTCGACCTCGGATTCGTGGGCGAGCCGGTCGAGGTCGACCGTACGCTGCTCGATCTTCTAGCGCGCTCGGAGATGATCCCGGTCATCGCCCCGGTCGCACCCGGCCGGGACGGGCATACTTACAACATCAACGCCGACACCTTCGCCGGCGCCATCGCCGGCGCGCTGGAGGCGGCGCGGCTCCTCTTCCTCACCGACGTGCCGGGCGTGTTAGACAAGAGCGGAACGCTCATCAAGGAGCTTTCCGTCTCCGAGGCGAGGGCCCTCATCCGCGACGGGACGATCACCGGAGGCATGATCCCGAAGGTCGAGACCTGCATCGAGGCGATCGACCGCGGCGTCGGCGGCGTCGTCATCCTCAACGGCAAGACGCGCCATGCCGTGCTGCTCGAGCTCCTGACGGAGCACGGGGCTGGAACGCTGATCGTTCCCTGACCGAGGCGCGTTTACGCTATTTGCGCTCCGCCCGCGCGAAGCGGCGGTACCAGCCGGGCGCGGCGATCGTGCTGCGATAGACGTGGTTCTGCTCGGCCGCCTCTTCCGGCGTTTCGGCGCGGATCTCGCTCTTCAGCTCGACATCCGCACGGCGGAAGGGAATGACCTGCACGAGCGGCGTCCCCTTCTCGATGACGTGCAGGCCGTCGGGCCCGATCGGAAAGAACGGGAAGTGGATCAGGGCGTGGTAGGTGTCGGTATCGACGACGCCCGAGACCGCCTCGAAGACGCCGTTCGGACGATTCAGCGGCGGCACGAACAGGCAGCTCCAGCCCGGCGCCGTCCGGATCGCCCAGTAGTTGTGGAACTTCGCGGGCGGACGTGGCGACTTCGGATGGCCGGTGATCTGATGCGGCGCGTGGTTGCTGACCAGCGTCTTGTCGAAATCCCAGCCGGATTCGACGACGGTCCCCTCCTCCTTGATCTCCAGGCGCACTGTGGCCGCGAGCGGCAGGATCCAGCCGGCCGTCATCGCGTCGAGGAACGGCATGCAGCGCTTGATGGTGATCCCGCTGTCGGATGCGCTCGCCTTCTCCGCATCGATGGCAGGCAGCTTTCGGAACCATTCGGGAAGGGCGGCCTTGGCCGGACGCGGCTCGGCGATGATGCCGAGGTCGTCCTTCTGGCAGAGAAATCGGATGGCTGGCACGGGCGGATTGCGGTTCTGGAACATCCAAGGCCTCTTCAGGGGGCGGTGGGCCGGACAAAGCGGCTCGGTTGTGCAGGCACGCGCGGCCGCGGAGAAAGCGAAGGAAGGAGCGGAAGAATCCGCTCCTTCCCAAATCAAGCGCAGGGCCAGGGCCCGGCGCTTGGCTCAATCGTCGTTGTCGCTCGAGTTGGACGAGCTGTTCGAATTGGAGTTCGAATTCGAATTCGAATTGGAGTTCGAAGAACTGTTGGAGCTGCCGTTCGAATTGGAATTCGACGAGCTGTTGGAATTGCGGTTCGAGCTGGAGTTCGAAGAGCTGTTCGAATTCCTGTTCGAGCTCGAGTTGGCGGAGCTGTTGGAGTTCCGGTTCGAGTTGGAGTTCGCCGATCTGTTCGAATTCTTGTTGGAATTCGAATTCGACGAGCTGTTGGTCTTCTTGTTCGAGCTCGAGTTGGAGGAGCTGTTGCCGGCGACGCGTTGGTTTTCTTCCGCCGGTGCTTCCGCCGCAACGGGCGTCATGGCCGAGGTCCGGAGGATGCTCTTGATCCCTCCAGTATCCGCCATGTTCTGTTTGACCGAAGCCGCAGCAACTTGCGGGGCACCGGTGATCGCCGCAATTGTCACGGCAACAATAGATGTGAACTTCCAATTTTTAGTCATCATTTTCTCCCGTGTTGATCGGCCGCGTTTCACGACCACCCGGCAACGTGAGACCGTTATATTTTATTCCGGTGCGTCTTGATAATTGCACGCACTTGATCGTGAGCGCGGCGTGACATCGGGAGACGCCTTCGATGCTCTGACGGCGGAGAGGAACCGCTGTGCTCCGGTCGATGACGATGACGGCGCCGTATCCGGTTGCGGCGCCGAGAGCCACGCGGCAACGATTGCTCTGACGGCAAGTTTCGGCCAGGAGAGTTTGCTTGGCCTTCATTCCCGGCGCGACGACGGCGTCACACCCATACGGACTTCATGACCTCACCAGATCCTCTTCGCCGTACACAGGACGCGACGCCCCTCGACTTTAGAGGCGTGACCAACTGGGTCTTCGATCTCGACAACACGCTCTATCCGCGCAGGACGAATCTCTTCGCCCAGATCGACGTGCGCATGACGAGTTTCGTCGCCGATTTCCTGAATCTGCCACATGACGAGGCGCGAGCGCTGCAGAAGGGCTTCTACCGCGACCACGGCACGACGCTGCGGGGTTTGATGACCGTCCACGACGTGGATCCCGATGCCTTTCTAGAATTCGTGCACGACATCGACTATTCCGGCGTCGCGCCCGACCCGAAACTCGGCACGGAGATAAAGCGGCTGCCCGGTCGAAAGTTCATCTTCACAAACGGTGACCGGGGCCATGCCGAGCGGACGGCGCGCCAACTCGGCATTCTCGACCACTTCGAGGACATTCTCGATATCGTCGCGGCTGGCCTGAACCCGAAGCCGGCTGAGGCCACCTACGACAAGTTCGTCGGTCTCTTCGGCATAGACACGCAGCGAGCGGCGATGTTCGAGGATCTCGCGCGCAACCTGGAAGTGCCGAAACGTCTCGGCATGCGCACCGTCCTGATCGTTCCGCCACATCTCGAAGAGGCGCTGGGCGACGTCTGGGAGCACGAGGGTCGCGACGGGGAGCATATCGACTTCATCACCGATGATCTTGCCGGCTTTCTCGCCGCAATCGCGTAACCTTGCGGCCCGGACTACTGTGTCGGGGAGCTCAATCTCCGAGCAGCGAGCGGTCCTTTTTCGCCAGGGGCGGCCTGACGATTTGAGGATGGGCATCCGTACGACCGTCCTCGAAGACTTCCGCCTCCGCTGAATAATCGGAGCGCTGGTTTTCGGCAAAGACCGCGTCTTCCGCGTGTCCGACGACGGCATCGCGGGCTGTGCGGGCCGATTGCCTTGCCGACCGGCTGGCGGCGTCGCTGTCGGTGCGTTCTCCGGAAGCCTTGCCCGCCTCGACGTCGATGGGATGGCGCAGGTCCTTGGCCTGCTGTTCGCGCATCATCTCGGGATCGGTATCGCTCATGGCCTCGGCTCCTGTCTCGACCGCCGGAGGGCCGGCGCTTCGCGAAGCCAACTCGCGCGGCGACGGGCGGGTTCCACCCGAGCGCCATCCTGCGCGGGCGTCCCGTCAGAAGCCGTAGAATGCGGCGATTCTCGCCCAACCCTCCTCGGCGGTCTCTGCGAAGCTGATGAGGGCTACGTCCTCGGGCGCGATCATCCCTTCCTCGGCCAGCACGTCGAGATCGAGCACGCGGCTCCAGAACTCGGCTCCAAAAAGAACGACGGGGATGCGCTGCATCCGCTTCGTCTGGATCAGCGTCAGCGCCTCGAAGAGCTCGTCGAGCGTCCCGAAGCCGCCGGGGAAGATTGCCATCGCCTTCGCCCGCAGCAGGAAATGCATCTTGCGGATGGCGAAATAGTGGAAGTTGAAGCAGAGTTCCGGCGTCGCGTAGGCATTCGGCGCCTGCTCGTGCGGCAGGGTGATGTTGAGCGCGATGGACACGGCTCCGACGTCGGCGGCGCCCCTATTGCCTGCCTCCATCACGCCGGGGCCGCCGCCCGTGACGATCACGAACTCCTTGCCGCCGGAGGCATCGGCCGAATGGCGGGACGAGAGTTGCGCGAAGCGGCGCGCGGCCTCGTAATAGTGGGCATTGGCCTCGAGCCGCGCCTTCTGGGCCTCGGTTCGTGCGGCAGAGGCCGCTTTGCCGGGCTCGGGAATGCGCGCGCCGCCGAAGAGGACCACGGTCGACAGGATGCCGGCCTTGGCGAGCGCCGCCTCCGTCTTCGTCAATTCGAGTTGGAGCCGCACGCCGCGCATCGCCTCGCTCGTCATGAAATCCTCGTCGTCATAGGCGAGGCGGTAGGCCGGCGAGAGCGTCTGCGGCGTCTGGGGAAGGCGCTTCTGGCGTTGCGTGTCCGCCCGGGCGCTCGGGAACGGGTCCCAGGTTCCCGCCATCGGGGGTATGGCCATGGAGGTCGTCGGGGAACTGCCCGAAGGAGGGGCCTTGCCGGCCTTCTTCGTCTTCTTCGCCATGGTCTGCCTGCCTTGTTCCGCCGCGTCCGAAAGGCCGCTTCGATTGACCCGATCCGACCCTTCTACTAGACGGGACCCGCCATTCAAATCACGCGCGTCCGCGCGCGCTAGACGCCGGAGCCACGCGCGATGACCGCCCATGACAACCTTGCGCAGACGATCGAGGCTGCCTTCGACGCGCGGGACACCGTATCGGTCGAGACCGGCGGCGCGGTTCGCGAGGCCGTCGAGACGGCGCTCGGCCTTCTCGACGGCGGCAAGGCCCGTGTCGCGACCCGCGGCGAGGACGGAGCCTGGACGGTGCATCAATGGCTGAAGAAGGCGGTGCTCCTCTCCTTCCGCCTCAATCCGATGGCCCCGATCTCCGGCGGGCCGGACGGCGCGCACTGGTTCGACAAGGTGCCCACGAAGTGGGCCGGCTGGGGCGAGGCGGAATTCAAGTCCGCAGGCTTTCGCGCCGTTCCCGGCGCCATCGCCCGGCGCTCGGCCTACATCGCGAGGGATGTCGTGCTGATGCCGTCCTTCGTCAATCTTGGGGCCTATGTCGGCGAGGGCACCATGGTCGACACCTGGGCAAGCGTCGGCTCCTGCGCACAGATCGGCCGGAACGTGCATCTGTCGGGCGGCGTCGGCATCGGCGGCGTCCTGGAGCCCATGCAGGCAGGACCCACGATCATCGAGGACCACTGCTTCATCGGCGCGCGATCCGAGGTCGTCGAGGGCTGCATCGTGCGCGAGGGCTCTGTGCTCGGGATGGGCGTCTTCATCGGCCAGTCGACCAAGATCGTCGACCGGGCGACCGGCGAAGTCTTCTACGGCGAGGTGCCGCCTTACTCCGTGGTCGTCGCCGGATCCTTGCCGGGCAAGCCGCTCGAAAGCGGTGCGCCGAGCCCCAGCCTCTACTGCGCCGTCATCGTCAAGCGCGTCGACGAGAAGACGCGGTCGAAGACGTCGATCAACGAGTTGCTGCGGAGCTGAGCTTCAGACCGCCGGCCTGACGGTGTCGTCGTGACGCAAAGCCGATGTGCTCACGTCTCGCCAAGGCAAAGTATCGGTAGAACCGAGTCCTGGACCCGCTCCGTCGTGTCCGCCACGCTTTCGGACTCGAGCGTCGCGTCCGCCGTGACGAAGTCGATGCCGTTGGCTTCGAGAAAACCGATCGCGGCATCCGGCCGGATGGCAAAGTTGATGGACTGGGGAATGTCGCCCGTCGCATCCGCCACGGCGACTGCGTTTAGCTTTGCCGTGACGACGCCGACCACCCGCCCGGCGAGATCGACCAGCGGGCCGCCCGAATTGCCGGGCTGGATCGGCGCGGAAATCTGCAGGTAGCGCGGATCGTTCATGAGACCCAGCAGCGACGAGACGTTGCCGCGCGTCACGTTCAGGCTGTCGGCGAGGATCGAGCGGAGGGGATAGCCGAGAGCGAGCACGTCTTCGCCGAGGCGCGGGACGCCGACCGCCATGGCAAGCGGCGCGCCGAGGGCGCCCGAGACATGGACGAGGGCAAGGTCGTTGTCCGCGTCGAGCACCACCGCGTCGGCCGGCCCGTGATCGCCGACGAGCACCGTCTGGCAAGCCCCGGCGACGTGCGCGTTCGTCAACACCCAACCGTCGCTGGAGACGACGAAGCCGGATCCTGAGGACTGCGTCTCGTCCGCCCCGCTTTGCTCGTGGCCCGCAGCCGGTGGCGAGCGCTCGGCATGAATGCCCGCTTCGAGCAGCGACCGACCGCCGATGTCCGAACCAAGGCCAAGACTACGTTGTACGGTCGCGGAAGCGCTGCCCGGTGACGTACCCTTTTGCTGTTCGCCTGCAACAAGCAATCCCGCCGGATCGAGGGCGTAAGGGTCGAAGAGGTTCGCCATCACCGTTGCGACCGGGGCCATGGCTCCGGCGGCAGCGTCCGCATAGGAAACGGAAAACCCGCGAACGTCGGCCCCCTTTGCGGAGAAGCGCATGAGGTAGATGCGTTGGCTCTCGCGGCCGGCAATCGTGAAGAAGTCGCCGTCGAAACTTTCGGCCGTGACGGTGCGTACGGCCGTCGAGCGCCTCAGCATCTCGTAGAGTTCGCCGAATGGGCGCTTGCCGTCGAGCATTCGGATCGTCTCGATCTCGATCTCGCCGTCCGACGAACGCCAGACACGGCCAAGTTCGGTCGCAACGCCCTCCGCCACCAGCGCCAGCGGAAGACCGATTTTCACGCCCGTGCTGACGTCGTCGACAAGCTGGAAGCCGGCCGCGCTTTCAGCCCGATCGCTTTCGCGGATCAGGAGTTCGAGCATGTGCTCGTCGATGATTCCGGAGGCCTCCATGCCGTGCCGCGCTTGAAAATCTCGGATGGCCCTGAGGCCGGATGACTCGATCCGTCCGTCGAAGGATCCGCGGTAGTCGCCGACCCAGGCGAGGCGCATTTGCATGCCGATCCTAAACTCGACGTCGGTGCCCTCATTGTAGGCCGCCGACAAAGAGCTGACTTCGCGCGTGGAAGCTTCCATCGCCGCCGACGATGTCGCCAAATACAGCACGGCCAGCATAGCTCCTGCCGCACGGCGCATGAAGCTCTCCGATGAAGAGTGTTAATTTGGTAAGAGAACGACGCAGGCAGGCATTTCGATCCAGCTCGCCTTACATGTTTACAACGATTTCGTGACTCTCGCAAAGACGAGATGGCCGCAGCGTTAAGGTCCCGCCAAGCCCTTTCGCGCAAAGTCCGAGACACGATCGACCTCATCATTCCGCGCCTGCCCAAGGGGTAGCTGTTCCGACTCACCCAGATCGACCGCTTCGATCTTCTCGCCCCGGCGCATGATCTTCTCCGCGGAAACGAGAATTTGATCGATATCCCGTCCGCTTTGCGTGAAATGCGTCTTCAGCGCCGCCACGCGCGCGTCGAGCCGCACGACGTCTTCGACGAGGAGCCTCACTTCCTTCTGCACGAGGGAGGCCTCCTGTCGCATGCGCACGTCGCGCAGGATCGCCTGCACCACCTGGATGGAGAGCATCAGGAGCGAGGGCGAGACGATGACGACGCGCGCCCGGTTCGCCTTTTGGATGATGTCCTCGAATCTTTCGTATAGGTCGGCGAAGATCGATTCGGACGGCACGAACAGGAAAGCGGTGTCCTGCGTCTCTCCCGGCAGGAGGTATTTCTCCGCAATCGCCTTCACGTGGGCATCCATGTCGCGCCGCAGGCGCTGTGCGGCGAAGAGGCGATGCGCCTCGTCCTCCGCCCCGTGGAGGGCATTCCAGGCTTCGAGCGGAAACTTGGCGTCGATCGCAAGCGCTGGCGCGCCGTTCGGCATGACGATCAGGCAGTCCGGCCGCTTGCCGTTCGACAGCGTCGCCTGGAAGGAATAGGCGCCCGCCGGCAGCCCATCCGCCACGATCGCCTCCATCCGGCCCTGCCCGAAAGCGCCGCGTGTCTGCTTGTTCGAGAGAATGTCCTGAAGGCGCACGACTTCGCCCGCGAGATCGGACATGCGCCCCTGAGCCCGGTCGATGATGGCGAGCCGCTCGGACAGCGCCGAGAGGCTGTCCTTGGTCTCCTTCGTCGTGTCGAGGATCGACTGGCCGACTTTGTTCGTCATGCCATCCAGCCGCTCGGCGAGCATGCGCGTCATGTCCGACTGCCGGGATCCGAATATCTCGGCCATCGTCTGCATACGGCCCGTGATCTCGGCCTGCGCGCCGAGAATGGCGTCGAGCCGCTCGCGCGCCTCCGCTTCGCGCCGGTTGCGCGAGCCGGCGAGCCGGACGATCAGCCAAAGGGCAAGCACCAGCGCGAACGTGCCGAGCAATCCCGCACCGATGCCGATTTGCATCCCGCCGATCGTCAGAAGTGGTCGTCCGAAAAAGGCGAGGATCGAGCTTGCGTCCATGACCCGAAGCTAAAGCGAAGTCCTTAAGAAATCCAGATCAAACCATGAACAAAACACCCTGTCATCACCGGTGATTGACCGCCGCGCCGACAGGCTTTACGGGACGGACATGACGATCAAGCCCCTCATCATCCTGCCCGATCCCCTTTTGCGACAGGCTTCTCGTCCCGTGGAGACGGTCGATGCCGCCGTGCGCAAGCTCGCCGACGACATGCTGGAAACCATGTACGACGCACCCGGAATCGGGCTTGCCGCCATCCAGGTCGGCGAGCCGTTACGGATGCTGACGATCGACCTCTCGGGCGAGGACGACGAGAAGGCTCCGCGCGTCTTCCTCAATCCGGAGGTCGTCGCGACCTCCGACGCGCTGTCCGTCTACGAGGAGGGCTGCCTGTCCATTCCGGACTATTACGCCGAGGTCGAGCGCCCGGATGCGATCACGCTGCGCTATCTCGGGCTCGACGGCGAGATGCACGAAGAGGCCGCGACAGGTCTGCTCGCGACCTGCCTCCAGCACGAGATCGACCACCTCAACGGCATCCTCTTCATCGACCACATCTCAAAGCTGAAACGGGACATGGTCGTGAAGCGGTTCACCAAGATCGCGCGCAAGAGCGGCTAGAACCGGCGACGGCCGCGGAGAGAAAGCCATGGCGCTCACGCTTGTCTTCATGGGAACGCCGGCCTTCTCGGTGCCGACGCTGGAGGCGCTCGTCTCCGCCGGCCACCGGATCGCCGCCGTCTACACGCAGCCGCCACGCGCCGCCGGACGCCGGGGTCTCGACCTCA
>JACMIV010000208.1 GCA_014380965.1 Rhizobiaceae bacterium
GCCGCGGCGAGCGTCGCCGCTATGTAGCCGAGGTCGCGATAGGGCGGGTAACGCCCCCAGGTCGCCGCGCCGCCTGCGCCGAGGTCGAAGAGGATGGCTGCGGGGACGATCGGAACGCGGTGCGGACCGACGGCGAATCCGCGCCCGCGCTCGCGCAGATACGCCTGGACGCCCGAGGCGGCATCGAGGCCGAAGGCGGAGCCGCCTGCGAGCACGAGGGCATCGACGGCTTGGACGGTGTTCTCGGGGGCAAGAAGGTCCGTTTCGCGCGTGCCCGGCGCGCCGCCCATGACATGGACGGCGGCTATTGCGGGTTCCTCGCAGAGGATGACGGTCACACCGCTGCGGAGAGGTTCGTTGCGAGCGTTGCCGACGACAAGACCGGCGACGTCGGTGAGGAGATTGCGCGGACCTCGGCCGAAAGGGCGGCTCCGGTGGTCCTCGCTCACCCGCCGGTCTCGACGACGAAGTCCGTGCCGTCGAAGCGATAGGACCGGAAAAGGTCGAGATCGGAATCTCCTTCGGCATCGAAGCCGACGGCGCCGAGGGCCGTGTCGAAGCGTGTCGCCCCCAGCACGACCGAAACCTCGCGGGCGGAGGTCTTCGCGGAGCGGACGGCGGCGGCGGCGATCTCCGTTGCCGCGACTGCCGGGCCGAAATAGCCGAACCGGGCATCGGGAGAGGTCGCCTCCGCCGCGGGGATGGCGTCGAAGCGCGACAGGGGTGCGAGGGCAGTGACGCCCGTCATGAGCGGCACGTCCGGATTGGGCTCGTCCAATAGCGCCTCACCGCCGACGATCTCGAGGGCGAGATCGAGCGAGGCGGCGTCGCGAGCGATGATCGCGACGTCCTGCCGGTCGCCGGCTATGAAGAGACGCGTGACGCCGGTGCCGAGGATGCGGCGGACGAGACCGAACTGCTTCTCCTCCGCCGGGCGAAACGTGTCGATCGTCGCCGGGCGCATTCCTTGGGCCTCGACACGGGTGCGGACGGCGTCCGCCAGTCCCCGGCCGTAGAGCGTGCCGTCGTCGACGATGCCGAAGGGCACCTCGCGCCACCGCGTGGCCAGGAGCGCGGCGATTGCGTCCGCTTCGGCGTCCGAGCGCGGCGCGAGGCGCCAGACGAGGTAGCCCGTCTTCCGGCGTCGGTCGGTGAAGCGATTGGCGCGCACGCCGACGGCGACGACGGGGATGCCGGCCTTGGTCAGCAGCGGAAGGGCAGCCGCCATCTCCTCGGTGCAGATGAACCCGGCCACCGCGTCGACATTCGCGGCGATGAGGGCGTCGGCGGCACGGGTGCCGCCTTCGAGCGAGCATTCGGTGTCCGCCTCGACGATCGACACGCCTGTCTTGCCCATCGCCGCAGCCCTTGCGCCGGCAAAGACCTGCGCGCCGAGGATCGCCGATGCGCCGGTTGCGGGTGCCGCGATCCCGATCCGGACGGGGACGGCATCCTGCGGCAGGGCGGAACCCGACGAGGACAGGATGGCGGCAAGCGTCAGGGCGAGGGAGCGCAGCTCGGTCATGGCGGGAGCATAGCCGGGCGCGAAGGCGAGATCGAGACGGGGCCGCGCGGTTTCGAAGGGACCGCGCGCTAACGGACCGTGGCTCTTTTTCTCGTCTACCCCTGTGCGACGCAGACGGCCCGTGCGAAACGTCTGCGCCTGTCTTATGTGAGGCGCAAAGTCGCCCCGCGCGCGACACCCTCAAGACGAGGAAGACACTTGCTGACGAGTTCTACGATAGACGGCCTCGCGTTTCGCGAGGCGATGAGCCGGTTTGCCGCGGCCGTCCATCTGGTGACGAGCGACGGGCCGGCCGGCCGGCGCGGCGTGACGGCGACCTCGGTCTGTTCGGTCTCCGACAGCCCGGCGACGATCCTCGTCTGCCTCAATACGTCGAGCGTTGCCAATCTGAAGTTCGAGGCCAACGGCTGCTTTGCCGTCAATCTCCTCTCGTCGCGGGACGAAGCGCTCTCGCGCGCCTTTGCCGGGGAAGGCGATCTCTCGCCGGAGGAGCGCTTCGCATGCGGTGGGTTCGAGCCGCTGGCGACGGGAGCGCCGGTTCTCGCCACCGCTCTTGCCGCGTTCGACTGCCGCCTCGTCGAGACGCGGATCGTTGCCACACATCACGTGATGATCGGCGAGGTCGCTGGTCTCCGACTCGGCGATCCGGGCGACGCTTTGATCTACCGCGACCGAGGCTATCTCCACCTCTGAGCGGGAGATAAGCTTCCTCGGACGGCAGGATGCTTGCGTGCCGGACGTCCGTCCGGCTTGCGGTTCTGGCGGCCCGGCGCATATGTGGGCCAACGCCGTTCGATCGAATGTCCGTACGCCCGTTTCGGAGTCGCGACAGCATTTTCCAAGGACCGATGACGTGACAGACCGCCGTGCCCTTCCGACCTCCATCGATGCGACCGAGGCTCTGCTCGACAGGGAGAACTACGTCGCCGACCGTGCACTCGCGACGGTGCTGTTCCTGTCGCTGAAAATGGGCCGGCCGCTGTTTCTCGAAGGCGAGGCGGGCGTTGGCAAGACCGAAATCGCCAAGGTCCTCGCCTCGGCGCTCGACCGGCCCCTGATCCGGCTGCAGTGCTATGAGGGGCTCGACGTCTCCTCGGCTCTCTACGAGTGGAACTATGCAGCGCAGATGATCGAGATCCGGATGCGCGAGGCCTCCGGCGATCTCTCCAAGGACGCCATGCGCTCGGATATCTTCTCGGAGCGATTCCTCATCCGCCGGCCGATCCTCCAGGCGCTGGAGGGCGAGCCCGGCCGGGCGCCCGTGCTTCTCATCGACGAACTCGACCGGACGGACGAGGCCTTCGAGGCGTTCCTGCTCGAAATTCTATCCGACAACCAGGTGACCATTCCCGAACTCGGCACGATCCGCGCGGCCGAACCGCCGATCGTCATCATCACCACCAACCGGACGCGCGAGATCCATGACGCGCTGAAGCGGCGCTGCCTCTATCATTGGGTCGATTATCCCGCCTCCGGGCGCGAGCTCGAGATCGTGCGCCGCAAGGCGCCGCGGGCGAATGCCGAGCTTGCGGCCGAACTCGTCGCCTTCGTGCAGAAGCTGCGGGCGATCGATCTCTTCAAGGCGCCGGGCGTTGCCGAGACGATCGACTGGGCCAATGCGCTGACCGAGCTCAACGCCGTCGCGCTCGACCCGTCGCATGTCTCGGACACGCTGGGCGTGATCCTCAAGTACCAGGACGACATCGCGCGGATGGAGCGCGGCGAGGGCCGCGAGATTCTCGCCGAAGTGAAGCGCGGGGCGGAGGCGAAGCGCGCAGCGCTTGCGGCCGGCTGAGGGCGCGATGAGCGAACACGGATCCGTCGCCACCGATTTCAATCGGGCGCCCCTATCGCCCGAGGGGGCGGACCCGGACGGGCGACTCGCCGACAACATCGCCTATTTCGCGCGGGCCTTGCGGAAGGCGGGGCTGAAGCTCGGTCCCTCCGCGACGCTCGGTGCCATCGAGGCGGTGAAGGCGGCGGGGCTGTCGACGCGCGAGGATTTCTACTGGACGCTGCATTGCGTGCTCGTCACGCGCCGCGAAGACGACGCCGTCTTTGACGAGGCTTTTCGCCTCTTCTGGCGCTCGCGCGAGCTGATCGAGAAGATGATCGCGATGTTCTCGCCGCAGGCGCCGCCGCGCGAGACGAAACCCCAAAAGAAGAAGGCCGGTGAAACGCGCGTCTCAGACGCGATGTTCGAAGGCGCCAAGCCTCGCCAGACCCGGCAGGAGAAGCCCGAGATCGAGATCGACGCGCGACTGACGGTCTCGGGCGACGAGGTTCTGCGCGCCAAGGACTTCGCGCAGATGTCCCTCACTGAGATCGAGGCTGCGAAGGCGGCGATCGCGAAGCTGGCGCTTCCGGTCGACCGGGTGCGGACGCGCCGGTTCAGGCCTGACCCCTCCGGCGAGCGCATCGATCCCCGCCGCATGATGCAGGCCTCGATGCGGACCGGCGGCGACCTCATCCTGCCGAAGTGGAAATCGCGGCGGGAGGTGCATCCGCCGCTCGTCGTGCTTGCGGATATTTCCGGCTCGATGAGCCAGTACAGCCGCATCTTCCTGCATTTCCTCCATGCGCTGACGGAGAAGCGCCGGCATGTCCACACGTTCCTCTTCGGCACGCGCCTCACCAATGTCACGCGCCAGATGCGCCATCGCGATCCCGACGATGCGCTCGACGACTGCGCGGGCGCCGTGAGGGACTGGTCGGGCGGAACGCGGATCGCCGAGGCCTTGCACGAGTTCAACAGGGTGTGGTCGCGGCGCGTCCTGACGCAAGGGGCGGTTGCGATCCTCATCACCGACGGGCTGGAGCGCGATTCCACCGCCGAGCTCGAAGCCGAGATGGAGCGGCTGCACAAGTCGTCGCGCCGGCTGATCTGGCTCAATCCGCTCTTGCGCTTCGACGGTTTCTCAGCACGGGCGCAAGGGGTGCGGGCGATGCTGCCGCATGTCGACGAGTTCCGCTCGGTGCATTCGCTGGAGGCGATGGCCGATCTCTGCGCCGCCTTGTCCGAGCGGGCCGGGCCGGAGACCGATCCGCGGCGCTGGATGGAGGCGGCGGATGCGGCTTGAGCCGTACCTGCCGATGACACGGGAAAGGACTTCGCGATGAGCGAGACGTTGAAAACGGCCGAACTCGACGTGCTGAAGACAGCGGAGGCGTGGGCGCGCGAGGGCCGTGCTCTGGCGCTGGCAACGGTCGTCGAGACTTGGGGCTCGGCGCCGCGCCCGACGGGGAGCCATCTCGTCATCGACGCGGAGGGGCGCTTCGAGGGCTCGGTCTCCGGCGGCTGCGTCGAGGGCGCGGTGGTCACCGAGGCCCTCGACATCATCCAGTCGGGCATCCCCAAGACCCTGCAATTCGGCGTCGCCGACGAAACCGCCTGGAAAGTCGGCCTGGCCTGCGGCGGCCGCATCAGCGTCTATGTGGAGCCGCTGGGGGGATGATTTGCTACCCGCTCAAACGTTTCCCCTTCTCCCTGCACGCAGTGCGGGGAGAAGGTGCCCGAAGGGCGGATGAGGGGTGTGGTGCCGCTTGTGCTGGCGGGAATGTCGACTCGCGGATAGACCACCCCTCATCCGGC
>JACMIV010000209.1 GCA_014380965.1 Rhizobiaceae bacterium
CACAGACCGAACGGCAAGCCGCTTGTCCGCGGGAGCGAGGCTCGGCCCGCGCGTCACGGCCCAGCTGATGAGAACGACTTCCCACTCCACCCGAAAATCATAGTGTATACGCGTCGCGGCGTGTTTCTGGACGACGAAGGCAAGGCCGCTTCCGGCCGCTCCGGCGAGCGTCCCCGACGGCTCCGAGGTCCGCGCGAAGTCCCGCTTCTCGCGATAGGTGCTGAGGAGGGCATCCGCCTTCGTCGCCATGGCGGCCGCCTCAGGCGGTCTTGCGCTTGCGCGCGGCAGTCGCGGTCTTGGCGGCAGGTTTGGCCGCCTCTTTTGCAGCCGGCTTTGCCGCACGCCCCTTCTTCGCCGGCGCCGCCTCCGGCTCGTCGTCCGCAGCCGTGCCGCCTTCGAGGCTCTTCTTGAGGCTCGCCATCAGGTCGATGACATTGCTCTTCGCGCCCTTGGGCGCCTCTTCGCCCTCTTCCTCGATCACCAACTGCCTGCCTGACTTGCGCTTTTCCGCGATCAGCCGCTTCAGCGCCTCGGTGTAATTGTTCTTGAAGGTCTCGGCCTTGAACGGCCCGCTCTTGCGCTTGATCAGCTCCTTGGCAACGGCGAGGAGATCGTCCTCCGACTCCTTGTTCGAGATGTCCTCGAAGATGGTGTCGGTCTTCTGGATCTCGTCGGCATAGTGCAGTGTCTCCAGGAGAAGGCCCGGGCCGCAAGGACGAAGCGCAACGAGATACTCCTTGCCGCGCATGGCGAGTTGCCCGAGGCCCACCCTCTTCGTCTGCCGCAGCGCGTCGCGGACGACGCGGAAGGCGTCCTCTGCAAGATCGTCGGTCGGCACGACGTAGTAGGGCTTGTCGTAGTAGAGCGGCGGGATGTCGGACTGGTCCACAAACTGGACGAGCTCCAGCGTCTTCTTCGTCTCGAGCTTGACCCCCGCGATCTCTTCGTCGGTGAGGAGGACGTATTCGTCCTTGCCGATCTCGTAGCCCTTGATGATATCCTCGGCCTCCACCGGCCCGATCCCCTCGACGACCTTGTCGTACTGGATGCGCTTGCCGCTCTTGCGGTGGATCTGCCGGAACGAGATCTGCGCTCCCGATTTCGTCGCCGAAAAGATTTCGACGGGGATGTACACGAGAGACAGACGGATCTGGCCCTTCCAAATGGGACGAGATGCCATGGGCTGAACTCCGGCTCGACGCGAACGCGCTGACGGCGCCTGCCGACAGCGTAACTCAACGTCATCGGGCCGATGACGTTCCTGGCGTGATGCGACGGCCGAGTTCGAGGACGGACGCGAGCGTTTTCCAACCAAGGACGCCGGGAGTCTTCACGTCAGTCATCCTACTAAAGACCCCATGACCATTTTGAAACATCGTTCCTTCGCATTTGGAAAGGAGGTCACGGAACGGAACGGGCATCTGAAAATTCCTTCTTCATCAATCAACGGGAGGATCCCATGCCCATTTTGCGTTTGGCCATCGTGTCATCGGTGTTGCTGCCTCTGTCGACTCCGGTGCTTGCTCAATCTGCGGGCGATTCCGCCGCTCCGACGATTCCGGAAAGCCAGCTCGAGCCCGTCCCCGCGTTTTCGCCCTATGCCTTCCTGACGTCGGCGGCATCCTCGAACGACTTCGAGGTCAAGGCCGCCGAGCTCGCCCTGCAAAAAGCCGAGGACGCTGAGGTGAAGGCCTTTGCGCAGATGATGCTGGACGATCACACGAAGGCGCAGCAGGAGCTGATCGCTGCGGGTGAAGCGGACAAGGTGGAGATCGGCAAACCGGGCGTCGACGGCGATCAGGACCGGATGCTGGGCAGGCTTGAACTGCCGAGCGGCGCAGAGTTCGACCGCATCTATATCGAAACGCAGGCCGCCGCCCACATTCGAGCGATCGCGCTGTTTCAAGGCTATCAGGATGGCGAAACGAACCTCCATGCGTTCGCTCAGAAGACCTTGCCTACCCTTTCCGGCCACTATGCGATGGCGGTCAAACTTGCCGAGCGTCTCAAAGTGCCTCTCCAGGCTCAATGATGGCCTTAAGTGGCGAGAACAGGAGCTCCAGGAGCCTTGTCGCGACGGCCGCCGAAGGGTTGGCCGAGCGCTCCTCCGAATAGGGGATCTGAAGAATTGGCGGCCGCAAAAGGGTCATGGAAGAGCGAGACCTCACGTCGTCGGGCGAGCCGAACACATCGAAGACGGATCGCTCGGGAACGCGAACGACCAGCGGTGTCCAGGGAGGGAACCGCGGACCTGAAGTCGGACGGGGACACAGGCTCTCGCTACGCGGATCAAGCCAAAGGGCGAAGCGGCGCGCCATGATTTGCCATGGGCCGAGATGGCGTCCGGCGATCGTTACCGGCCGCAATATCATCCGGCAAAGCAATTAATCACGACGGTTCGCAGGAGATTTTGAACGCTTTCCTCAACGGGATGTTTTGAGCGAGCAAAACTTGGTTGGAGCGTGTGCCGGTGAAGAGAGAGAACATCGGCGTCGGCATCACCCACCCGGTCGTGACGGTGCCAGCACGCAATGAGGAGAAGCGGCTTCCGGCATTGTTGGCCGGTCTCGCGGCGCAGACCTGGATTGCCGAGCGCGCCAGGCGGCTGGATGTCGTGATCGTCCTCAACAATTGCACGGATGGATCGCGCGATGCAGTTCTGGAGAGCGTCGGCGAGTATCCTGGCCTGGCCGTTCGCCTGATCGACGTCATGTTCGCCGAGCCGCACGCCCACGTCGGGTCAGCCAGACGTCTGGCGATGGAAACGGCCTTCAAAGCCTGCCCGTTGCCGGAAAACTCAGCGATTTTGACGACGGATGCCGATGCCGTGCCAAATTGTAACTGGGTCAGCGCTAACCTCCGTCATCTTTGCGAAGGCATCGATCTCGTCGGCGGACTGATCGTTGGTAGTATCGCGGAGGAGGGGCGGCTAGGGCCCGATTTCAAGCGGCGTGCGGAATTGCACAAGCGCTACGGGCAGTCGATCGATCGGCTGGCCTCGCTCATCGATCCGCAGCCGCACGATTCTTGGCCGCGCCACCACGACCACACCGGCGCCAGTATCGCCGTCCGCGCCGACGTCTATCAGGCGGTCGGCGGACTGCCTGCACTGCCGTTTCGAGAAGACGTCGCGTTCGTCGATCGCGTGCGATGCGGCGGATTCCTCGTTCGCCACCCGCTGGATGTGGTGGTGGAGGTCTCGGCGCGTCTGGCGGGCCGTGCTCCCGGGGGAATGGCGGATTGCCTGAAGACGTGGATGAGAGCGGCAGCTACCGGAGAAGCCCTTCTGGTCGAAGACCCGGCAAGGGTCCTGGAACGTCTGCACAGGCGCAGGCGTTTGCGAGACCTTGGCGCAGCGAGCGCAGGCGCAAGACTGGCGACGAGCCTCGTTCCGGATGTTTTGGACGCACCGCAAACGATGGCCGTCGAGATGGCGATCGAGATCGTCGCAGAGATGATCGAACAGGCCGAAGGAGATGTTCGTGCGGCATGAGAGAGTCGAGCTACCCGCCGATGCGGCACTCGCGAAGGCGCTGTCTGTATCGGCTGTCGAAGCTGATCGGTCCGGCGCTTTTCCGCAGGCCGCTTTCGAGATTTTGAAGGCTCACGCTCTCGTCGGCGTGCCGCCGCTGGAAGACGAAAGGATCGGCGATCTGCTTCGCCTCCTGGCGACCGTCGGGCGCGGCGATCTCAACGTCGGTCGCATCTACGAAGGCCACGTCAATGCCATGCTGCTCGTCAGGGCGCATGGCACGACGCAACAGCGCGAGCGCTGGGAGGCGGTCGCCCGGCGCGGGGGTCTATTCGGCGTTTGGAACACCGATCTCCCTGCCGATCCGCTTCGGATCGAACGCGGTATTTTCCAGGGTTCCAAGGCTTTCGCGTCGGGCGTCGATGGGCTTTCCCATGCCATCGTCACTGTTTCGCCAACAGAAGGCCGGCGGATGGTCATCGTCCCGGTGGAAAGGCTCGTCGTCGACCGCACGTGGTGGAAGCCGATGGGGATGCGTGCCTCCGGAAGCCATGTCGCCGCGTTCGATGGTGTCGCGGTCGATGCGGACTGGATGCTCGGTGCACCTGATTCCTATGTTCGCGAGCCTTGGTTCTCCGGCGGCGCCATCCGCTTTGCGGCGGTTCAGACCGGTGGCATGCACGCCGTTTTCGACGTCGCCCTTCAGCATTTGCTGAAGACCGGACGCGACGGCGACCCTTACCAACGTCAGCGCATTGCCCGCATGGCGATCGCAGTCGAGACAGCCTATGCCTTTCTGGATCGCGCGGCCGACCGTTGGGTCGAAGCGGCGAGGGAGCCTGACGGCGGCGCCGGCGATCGTCTGATCGCAGCCGCGAACGCCACACGCTCGGTCGTGGAGATGTCGGCCATGAGCCTTCTCGAAGAGGCGGAGCGGGCGGTGGGCGCTGCGGGCTTCAACGCGCCGCACCCCCTCGAACGCCTCGTTCGTGATCTGCGCACCTATCTGCGCCAACCCAATCCCGACGGAGCGCTGTCTTCGGTCGGAGCGGCGATCGCCGATGGTCGATGGACGCCCGGCGAGCCCCTGCGGAGATGACGCAAATCCCCCACGATCTCGAAGCGCTCGACGCAGCGCGCATCCTCGTCATCGCCCCGCATCCCGACGACGAGGCGCTCGGTTGCGGCGGTCTGCTGGCGCTTCTCGCCGCCCGTGACCGGACGATCCATGTCGTCTTCGTCACCGACGGCGGGGCCTCGCATCTCGGGTCCACCGCTTGGCCCCGGGCCCGCCTCGCGCTGCAGCGCGAGAGCGAGGCCGCCGCCGCCATGGAGGCGCTTGGTCTCGGCGATCACGCGCGAAGCTTTCTTCGCCTTGCCGATGCGGCGATGCCGCCGCCGGACTCGGTCGAGGGCCTGCGGGCGCTTGACGCTCTCACCAAAGTCGTTCGCGTGCTGATGCCCGATCTCGTGCTTCTGCCCTGGCGCCGCGATCCGCATCGAGACCACCGTGACGCCTGGGCATTGACCCACGCAGCGCTCGCGGCCTTTGATCGTCGGCCGCGCTCGCTCGAATATGCGATCTGGCTGGACGAGCTCGGCGCTCCGGAGGATCGTCCGGTCGGCGGCGAGGCCGAGCGCGTCGCGATCGAGATCTCGGCGGTACAGGACCTCAAGCGCGCTGCCGTCATGGCGCATGTCTCGCAGACGACCGCGCTGATATCAGACGATCCCGGCGCCTTCCGCCTGTCGCTGGAAACGATCGACCGGCTGACCGGGCCCTTGGAATTCTACTGGCGGCCGCTGGCGTGAAAGCGATAGATTCTGCCGGCTTCGAGGCGATGTTTCGGATCGATGTCGATCCGTGGAACTACGCTACCTCACCATTCGAGGCCTTCAAGCGCCGCGGATTGCTGCAAGCCTGCGGAGATCGATGCCGCGGCCGCGTTCTGGAACTGGCTTGCGCCAACGGCCAGACGAGCCTTGCGCTCGAGCCAAGGGCCCTCCGGCTTCTCGCCATCGACGGCTCGCCGACAGCAGTCACCGAGGTGCGGCGGCGCACGCGAGGTCTCGGTCGTGTCGCGGTTCGGACCGCGGTGTTGCCGGGAGATATGCCGAACGGCCCGTTCGATCTGATCGTCGTCTCAGAACTCCTCTACTACCTGGCCCCGAACGCGCTGAGAGTGCTGCTTCCCCGTATCGCCTCCGCGGCGGCCCCGGGGGGACGCGTCGTGCTCCTCCATCACCACGTGAGCTTTGCCGATGCGGCGCAGCTGCCGTCGCTGGTGCACGGACAGGCGAGGGTCGCCTTCGGCCGGCATTTTCGCGAGACTTTTCGTCGAAGGGGCAGCCGCTACGAGGCAGTGGCTTTCGACCGACAATCCTGCTGAATGGCCCGCATGACGACTGCCGCCGGGAGAAAGCCATGGCCGTGATGGATGTCGATGAAGCCGTCCCGGGCGAAGATCGGGATGGGGACGGGGAGTTTTTGATCGGGCTCGCTCGGGCTTTCGGCGGGGCAATCTTGTTTGCCTTGCCGCTGTTCATGACGATGGAGATGTGGACGATCGGTACGTCGGTCGAACCGGCACGTTTCCTTGCTTTCCTCGTCGTCGGGCTGCTGATCATGATGCTTCTGGCCCGCTATTCCGGATTCGAGGAATCGGACGGACCGCTGGACTCCGTTCTCGACGGGTTCGTCGCCTTCGGCGTCGGCATGATCACCGGCGCCACGCTTCTCTGGATGTTCGGCGTTCTCGAACGTGAAAGCGGGATCGGGGGATTGGTGGGGATGGCGGCGGTGCAGGCCGTTCCCGCCGGGATGGGCGCGGTGCTCGCCCGCAAGCAGCTCGGCGGCGGGCGGGAAGAAGGATCGGCGCGGGCGGGGTACGTTGCGCAGCTCTTTCTGATGATGGCGGGGGCGCTCTTCATGGCGTTCAACGTCGCGCCGACCGAGGAAATGGTATTGATCGCCATCAGCATGACGCCCGGCAAGACGATCGGCCTGATGGCCCTGTCTATCGTGCTCCTGCACGTCTTCGTCTACACCATCGGCTTCGCGGGGCAAGAGGAGCGGGCGGAAGGCGCAGGGTTCTGGAAGACGTTCCTGCATTTCACGCTTGCCGGCTACGGTCTTGCCCTCGTCTCCAGCGGCTATGTCCTTTGGACCTTCGGTTCGATGGACGGAGCTTCCCTTTCGTTCCTGGCGGCGATGGCCGTGGTGCTCGGTTTTCCTGCCGCGCTCGGCGCCGGCATCGCGCGACTGGTGGTTTAGATGGGAAAGCCGTTGACCGAGTGGATCTGCGCCGGGCTTGGCGCGATCATCACTGTCGCGACTTTTGCGGTCGTCGCCCTCGATCTGCCCGGCGCTCGCGCGGACATCCCCGACATTCGTGTGACGGTGAAGGGGATCGAGCCGGCGAACGAAGGCTTCGTGGTGCGAATCAGGGCGCGGAACGTTTCCGACACGACAGCTGCCGCCTTCGAAATCGAGGGCACACTGAAACGCGGCAGCGAAATCGTCGAGACAAGCCACGTCACGTTCGATTATGTCCCTCGCGGATCGGAGGAAAACGGCGGACTGTGGTTCCGGCAGGATCCTCGGAACCTTGAACTTCTCGTCAGACCCACCGGCTACCAGGAGCCGTGATCAGAGTGTGGGTAAGGCCTGCTGCTGCGATCTCCGTACCCTGCACACGCATCGTTCGCCCAGCCGTTGCGATAGATCGCTCGTTCCAGCGTGCGCTCGTGACACCCGGCGCCGATCATGCCTTCCGCGTCGGCATCCATGAGAAGCTGCAACACGCTCTCGGCGATCGTCCTCAGGAATCGCCGTCGCCCGCCTTCGCCAGAAGCTCGGCAAGCGGTAGTCTGGTCTCTCGGTCTTCGGGTTCTCCGGTCAGGTTGAAGCTTTGCAACTCCACCTTAGCCGGCCTATCCGGTGGCCACCTCCGTCACACCATTCGAGGTCCGGGTTTCCACCTCCAGCGCGGACACTACCCTCCGTACCCACTCGGATAGTTGGGCACGATGCCAAAACTCGGGAGTGCCGAAGGCAACCGAATGACGCCGCGCGTAGTGGCGGGTCCAGACATCGGCCAAAATCGTGGAGTAACGTCTCCCTGGAACGGCGATATTTGCATCGCACTGTCCAAAAATTACTACGATTGTGCCGGAAACTTCAAGAAGCGATACGCTGTTGAGTTTTGACAGACACAGAGGGTTGGCCGCGGATACTGATTATTGACACCGAAATGCAGATCTCTCCGGAGAAGTCGATCTCGATACGCATACGAACAAGTGATATACGCGAAAGTGTTGAACGGTGTGTCGTAGCGCACGGTATTCTTTGATCGGCAGACTTCGCCTAAGTCGCTACCAGTCTCCTGACCCCAACGTTGAAAGCGAGCTCCCATGCCTTTCCTGAAGTCCCTGATCATCGCATCGACCTTCGTCGCCGGCGTATCCGCCGCTTCGGCGCAGGTCATCGGCGTCCCGGCCGGCAGCTACGTTGCCGATGCTGGGCACACGAACGTCCTTTGGACCGTCAGCCATTTCGGCCTCTCGAACTACATCGGTCGCTTCGGCACGATTGCCGCCACGCTCGAACTCGACCCTGCCGATCCGACCAAGTCGAAGCTGACGGCAACGATCGATCCGAAGTCCGTCGACACAAATTATTCCGGCACCGACAAGGACTTCGACGCCGAGATCGCAAGTGAGATGTTCTTCGACGCTGCGAAGTTCGATGCGATCACCTTCGTCTCGACCGAGATCAAGACCAGCGGCAACGACACCGGAACGGTCACCGGCGACCTCACCTTTCACGGCGTGACGAAGCCTGTGACGCTCGACGTCAAGATGAACGCGGCGCTGAACCCCCATCCGATGTCGAAGAAGCCGGTCGTCGGCTTTTCCGCAACCGGCACCATCAAGCGGTCGGACTTCGGCGTTGCGGCGCTGGTCGGCCCGGTCGGCGACGACGTCACGCTGACGATCGAGACCGAGTTCGTCGCCCAGTAAACCATTGCTTCGAAGAAGGCCCGATCGCGGGATCGGGCCTTCGTCGCGTTTCGACCTGTGGCTGGAGACGAGACGTGGACGCTACGGTGAAGGGCTACAATGCCGGGGCTATGATCCTGCACTGGACGATCGCTCTCGCGATCCTGTTCCAGCTGGCGATCGGCTTCTCGATGAGCCGGCTCGACATCTTTCCGGACCCGCTGCGGTTCTCCTTGTTCCAATGGCACAAGACCGTCGGCCTGCTGATCCTCTCGCTGACTCTCGCCCGCATCGCTTGGCGAATGTTCAACCCGCCTCCGGCGCACGGGCCCATGCCACGGGCCGAAAAGGCGCTCGCGGGCTCGGTGCACGTTCTCTTCTACGCGCTCATGCTACTGGTGCCTCTCTCCGGCTGGCTGCTGGTATCCGCGTCGCCGACAGGCATTCCGACGCTTCTCTTCCTCTCCGACATCCTGCCCTGGCCGAACGTGCCTCTGCCGTCGACCGGTGGCGTGGTGGAAGCGAGGGCGGAAGCGGCACATGTCTGGCTCGCCTACTCCGTCGCGGGGCTGCTCGTTCTCCATGTCGCCGGCGCTCTGAAACATTCGCTCGTCGATAACGCCCCCTCGTTTTCACGCATGTTGCCGATCGGCCAGTTGCCGCGCCAATCGATCTCTCTCGTCGCCATCCCCATCGCTGCGGCGGCGGTGGCGGTCTTTCTCGGCGGCGGCCTCGTCATGGGTCGCGTGAACGGCGAGGCGACAACTGCGGGCGCGGCTGTGGTGGCGCCGCCCGCTGCGTCGTCGGGCTGGACGATCGACAAGGCGGCCTCCAGACTCAGCTACACCGCGACCTTCTCGGGCAAGACCATCGGCGGCAGCATCGACAACTGGGATGCCGCCGTCAGTTTCGACCCGGAGGCACTTGCGGTCGCCAAGGCGTCCATCATCGTCGACAGCGCTTCGGTGACGATCGACGATTCGTTCATCCGCTCGACGCTTGCCGGTGCCGACGGGCTCGACGCGGTGGCGCAGCCGCAGGCTCGGATGGAACTCACGACGTTCTCCAAGACCCCTGACGGCTTTCTGGGAGCGGGGACAATGACGATCAAGGGGACGACAGCCCCGATCGAAGTCCCTTTCACGTTCACCGAGAACCCCGACGGAACCGCGCGAGTTCAAGGAAGCGCCACTTTCGACCGTATGGCGTACAAGCTTGGTGCCGCGAACGACGCGAGTGGGCAGTGGCTTGCCTTGCCGATCGGTTTGAACTTCGAACTCCAGGCAACGAAGCGCTGACCAGTGCAAGATCGCTGCGATTTCCCCTCGCAGGAATGGCTCGAGCGTGTCAAGGGCGGGCCTCGTTCGTTCCTG
>JACMIV010000210.1 GCA_014380965.1 Rhizobiaceae bacterium
GACGCGGTTCTGGAACGCCTCGTCGATGAGCCCGAGACGGTGGCGAGGCTCGACATAGCTCAAGGCGAGTCGGATCAGGGCGAGGCGTTCGGTGGCTCCCGCCTGGTCGAAGCTCCGTCCCGCGACACGCATGATCACTTGACGGTAGTCCTTGAGCTCTTCCGGGGTCATGATCGAGATGCGCTGGAGCAGCGGGTTGCCGGGTTCGAGATCGCCGAACAGATCGATCATCGTGACGGCGATGTCGCGGCCCATCTCGAACAGGTTCTGCGCCAGGCCCGTCGCGCGGCCGGTCTCCCTCGCATAGGGATGGGCGAAGAACTGCGCGAGGCCAAGCCGCGCGTCGCGCGGCGCGCCGAAGACGATGTTCTCCATGATCGTCGCGTTGACGATGTAGCGGTCGGGGTCGAAGGCCTCGACGTAGCTTTCCATCCCTTCCGCCTCGAGCGTTTCGCGAAAGGCGAGGCGGGACTTCAGAACGGTTGCCGAGACCTCCTCCACGAACTTCTCGGGCACGCGGGTTCTGAGACCGAAGAGCCGCACGTCGCGTTCGAGCATGACGAGCGACAGGATCTCGGCGACATAGGGTCCAAGGTCCGTCTCCGAGGCGAGTCCGAGGTCCTCGAAGTCGATCCAGCCGTCGGCAATGTCGAGCTGCGTGTTGCCGGAGCGCTTCGTCTCGTGAACCGCAAGCGCATCCGTCTTCGTCTTCTCACGCTCCGCCGGCAGGACGGGATAGTGCCGCAGGCCGTAAAGGAGCGAGTCGCGCAGAGACGACCGGGGGAGATACGTGGTCGCATCGACATAGGCGAGGCGGCGCCCGGTGACCGCCTCCGGCACGGCGCCGAGCGGCTCGTCGCCAAGCGTGATCTGCCCGGCGCTCGGCGGACGCAGGCGCGCCATGACTTCGGCCACGTGCTCGGCCCCCTCGCCCACACCCGCGACAACAGCCACCTTCTGCGTCAGCGGCAGGTCCACCGTCACGTCCTCGAACAGACGGCCGTCGGCTTCCTCCTGCGCCGTCAGCCCGCTCAGCACGAAAGCGCCGGCGAGAGGCGCGACACGCTCTTTGGCAGGCGCCTGGAGCGCGGCCTCGGAAATGTTGTCGACGTCGAACTGCTCGACCACCTGCTCGTACTTCACCTGAACGTCGAGGCGGATCTGATCCCAGTCGATGAGGTCCTTCAACGGAGATGGCAGGTCCTTGTAGGCCGCGATGACGGCGACGAGCTGGCCGATATCGAGCTGGCCGGTGATCGCGTAGTAGCCGCCGAAGAGATAGAAGATGAAGGGCGTGACCTGAGCGAGGAAGTTGTTCAGGAATTTGACCAGGAACTTCCATTGGTAGATGTCGAAGCGGATAAGGAAGATCCGGCCGAGCTCCTCCGAGACGCCGGCGCGCTCCCAGTTCGAAGTGTCGTTGGTGTGGACCGAGGCGATGCCCTCGACGATCTCGCCGACGCGGCCGGCGAACTGGCGCGCCGTGAGCTGGCGCTGCCGACCGAGGACGAGAAGCCGGCGGCGCATGCGTGGGATGAGGACGACCTGGATGCCCATGACGCCCATGGCGACGAGGCCGAGCGAGACGCTCTGAACGAAGATGAAGACGATCGCCGTCAGGATCTGGCTGAGCAGGAAGACGGGGGTGACGAAGGCCTCGCCGATGAAGCCGCCGATCGGCTCCAGCTCGTCCTTGATCATCGAGGCGACTTCCGGCGCCCGGAGCTGCCGGAACCGAAGGATCGGAAAGCGCAGCACGAGATCGACGAACTCGTAGCGCATCCGGCGCAGCATGCGCTCGCCGAGCCGGCCCTTGAAGGTGTTGAGGTAGTACTTGAACCAGCCGTTGACGATCACGAGCAGCAGGAAGAAGCCGCTGAGGACGTAAAGCGCGTTGAGCCGCGTGAGGTCGACGCCGTCGAAGAGGGCGAGTTGGCCGCCGGAAACCAGCCAGTCGGGCATCGGAATGGAGAGGCCGAGATAGCTCTGCGTCGCCGTCTCGCTCTCGAAGCCCTCGCCCTGGATCGGCCCGTTGACGATGAGCTTCGGCAGGTTCAGCGACAGGAAGAGCGCGGGGATCGACAGGGCGACCACGAACAGCATCCAGAGCTGCTGACGGCGCGTGTGCATCCAGGTGTAGCGATAGAGCGAAACGGCCATTCAGTGTTCTG
Organism: Rhizobiaceae bacterium; assembly: GCA_014380965.1. Taxonomy (GTDB): domain Bacteria; phylum Pseudomonadota; class Alphaproteobacteria; order Rhizobiales; family Rhizobiaceae; genus Plantimonas. The sequence goes on from JACMIV010000210.1 coordinate 2,172, forward strand.
TCGCGTCCTGTGCCTGCGGTCCGCGCCGAGTCTAGCAGCCGTGGTCTCGCTCCGCCAGAACACGGCGGTGCTCCGTCTCTATCCACACGGTTCAGGAGTTCAGGCGTTCCGTCCTTCGCCTGACCGCCATCGCCACGAGGCCGGCGAGGAGAAGGAAGGCGGCGGCCGTCAGGGTGCTCATGGTTCCGAGTGCCGGTACCATCGGCGTGTAGCCGGCGACCATCTTCGAATAGAGCCACTTCGGCACCGTGGAATCGGCGCCCGCCGTGTAGAGCGAGAGCGGGAAGTTGCCCCAGGACAGGAGAAAGGCGAAGAGCGCGCCGGACCAGATGCCGGGCCACAGGATCGGCAGCGTGACCTCGCGCAGGACGAACAGACGGCTCGCGCCGAGATCGGCAGCCGCCTCCTCGACGCTCTGGTCGAAGCTGTAGACCTTGATCGCAATAACGAGCGTGACGACCGGGATGATCCAGATCAGGTGGGCTATCGCGGCTGTGTGCCAGCTTGGCTGGATGCCGAGCGCGTTGAACCAGAGAAGAAGGGCGAGACCCAGAACCGGCTGCGGGAAGAAGATCGGCAGAAGGACGAGCTTCTGGTAGAGGCGTCGGCCCTTCCAGTCGTAGCGGGCGAAGGCCAGCGCGCCGAAGAAGGCGACGACGACCGAGACGAGTGTCACGATGGCGGCGATCGCGAGCGACGTCTGGACGATCGTCGTGATCTCGATCGAGGCGAAGGTCCGCGACCACCATTCGAGCGAGAAGGCGCGCACCGGGAACAGGAAGTAGCGGCCCTTGGAAAGGCCCGCGAGGGCGCCGCAGACGATCGGAAGATAGACGAGGAGGAGGACGAGCACCGTCCAGGTCCAGACGAAGGCACCGACGCGCTTTTCGGAACGCTGGCTCAAGGGTGTCACTTTCGCCCGAGGATGCGGTCGAGATCGAGACGGGCCATCACGGCGAGCGACAGCCCGCTGACGACGACCATCAGGAGCACCGCGAGAGCCGAGCCGAGCGGCCAGTTCTGCGCATAGGTGAACGCCGTCTCGATGTCGTGCGTCACGGTGATGAGAGCTTGTCCGCCGAGGATCTTCGATTCCGCCACCGCGCCGGCCCCGAGCACGAAGGTCAGCAGCATGCCGATGAGGATGCCGGGCATCGCCAGCGGCAGCTCGATCTCGCGCCAGATCGTCCACCGTCCGGCGCCGAGATCGCGCGCGGCGTCGACGAGATCGCGCGGCACCATCGACAGGCCCAGCACCAGCGGAAACAGCATGAACGGAAGGTAGACGTAGACCATGCCGAAGAGGATGATGCCCGGCGTGTAGAGCACCTCGGGTCCACCTGCACCGCCAAGAGCCTTCAGCGTGCCGTCGAGCACCCCGTTCTTTATGAAGAACAGCACCCAGCCATAGAGCCGCACGTTCTCGGAGACGAAGAGCGGGAAGACGAAGAGGACGCTGATGAAGCCGGACCAGCGGCCGAAGACCCTGACGAGCCCGACCGCGATCGGATAGGAGACGATCGCGAGGACGACGACGGTGAGCACGGCAAGAAGGATCGACCAGGCGAAGGAGGTCCAGACCGTGTTCCCCGGCGCTACGATCGCCGCGTAGTTCTCTAAGGTGAAGGAGCCGAACACGTCGTAGCTGCGCGGCGTCGCGAAGGAGTAGGCGAGCACCGTGAGGAGCGGCGCGACGAAGCCGAAAAGGAGGACGACAAGGAGCGGCGCGGATGCCCGCAGGCCCGGGGATAGAGGCATCCCGAGCAGCTTTCCTAAAGAGAAGAGGCCGGTCTCCTTTTTGGGGTGTGCCGATACGATGGAACGCCCTTGCCCGTCAACTGCTCCCGCGCCGATCCCTCGCCCCATCTCGGCTTCGCTCATATCAGACCTCGACCACGATGGCGTTCTTGGCGTCCCAGCCGACGAGGACGGGCTGGTCGATCGCCGCCGTCCGCCCGAGACCGCGCGAGACTTCCGCGAGCATCACGCTGGCGCCGACCCGGACCTGATACTGGACCCGGGAGCCCAGCGAATACTCGTTGTAGAGGATGCCGGACATACAATTGTCGGCCTCCTCGGGCCGTTCGACGAAGCGCAGGAATTCCGGCCGCACGACGATGGCAACCTCGCGGCTCCCCTTCAGCCGCTCGGGCAGGACGAGCGTCAGCGGCGCGGTCGATTGCGGCGTCGTCCAGGCGCCGTCTGTGCCGAGCGTCGCCGTCAGCACGTTGACCTCGCCGACGAATTCGGAAACGAACCGGTCGGCGGGCTTGGTATAGATCTCCTCGGGCGTTCCGACCTGCACGAGGCGGCCGGCGCGCATGACGCCGATGCGGTCGGACATCACCATCGCCTCTTCGAGACTGTGGGTGATGTAGACGAAGGTCTTGCCGCTCTCCTTGTGGAGGTCCTTCAGCTCCTTCTCCAAGGCCTTCTTCAGCTTGTAGTCGAGCGCAGACAGCGGCTCGTCGAAGAAGAGGATGTCCGGATCGTAGGCGAAGGCGCGGGCGAGCGCGACGCGCTGCTTCTCGCCGCCGGAACATTGCATGACGTTGCGGCCGTAATGCCCCTCCGGCAGGCGCATCATCGCCATGAGCTCCAGCGCGCGGCGTTTTCGCTCGGCCGGCGCCAAGCCGCGCACCTTGAGGGCGAACTCGATGTTTCGCCCGACCGTCATGTGCGGAAAGAGCGCGAGCGACTGGAAGACGAGGCAGGTCGGCCGCTCGTTCGGGGCGACGTCGTTGATCCGCCGGCCGCGCAAAGTGATGTTGCCCTCGCTCGGGCTTTCCATGCCTGCCAACATCCGAAGCAGCGTCGTCTTGCCGGAGCCGGACGGGCCGACGATGGTCAGGAACTCGCCCTCGCGGATGTCGAGATCGATCCGCTCGACGGCGGCGAAGTCCTTGAACATCTTGCGCACGCCGACGAGTTGCAGGACCGGCAGCGGCGGGGAAACAGTGTTCCCGGCGATGTCGGGAGACGACGCGCCGGCGGGCTTCATGTCGGCAGGAACCATGTTCATCGCGCCATCCAAGGACAGTTCCCGTTCGCTGAAGCGGGCCTTTCCGGCCCGCGGACACCTGCCCGTCCCGCCGGCTCATTAGCCGGCCGAGGCGGGCGAGGCGTGCCTAGCTCGCCCGCTTGGCGGCGGTCATGATGTCGAGCGCCTTGGCGTAGTCCGGCACGATGTCGTACTCGACGGAACGGCCCATGTCCTCCTCCAGCGTGTCGTACTGGATGGCGGCGAGCTCGTCAGAGGTGAACAGCTCGAAGCATTTCGGATTGCCCATCTGGCTGACGGGATTGAAGGTTCCTTCGGCGAAGGCGACCGTGTGCGCCATTTCCGGCGTCTGCACGTATTTCAGGAACTCCACCGCGAGCGGCGAGAGGTTTGGATTGTTCACCGTTGAGGTCACCTCGATCCAGGACACGGCGCCCTTGCCGTTCATCGGGCCCTTCAGCGGGCTGATCGCCGTCATTTCGAGATATCCGTCGGCGCGCGCCGGCGAGACGGAATATGTGCCGCCGGTGATGTGCAGGTCGATCTCGCCCGAAACGAGCGCCTGGTTCATCGCTGCGATGTCGCCGACCAGCTTGGCGCCACCGAAAATGCGCTTGGCGGTCTCGCCGAACTTCGCCATCTCCGTATCGTCATGCGTCTTGAAAGGATCGATGCCGGCGATGAGGAAGAGGTTGAAGACGTTCCAGTCGTCGGATTCCTGAATGCCGTAGCGCCCGGCAAGCGCCGGATCGTTGAAGATCTCCCAACCTTGCTCCTCGGCCGTCGCCTTGGCGATCTTGTTCGTGTTGACGACGAAGCTGTAGGGACCGAAGCGCTGGACCATGCCGAGAAGCTCTGCGCCGTCCTCGCTCATCGCCCAACGGTAGGGCGCCTTGAACTGCGGCAGCATCGTATCGAAGAAGGGCTCGAACTCCTCCTTCGCCAGCGGCTTGATCAGCCCCTCCGGGTACATGGCCTTGCGGGCCCAGGGATTGTTGACGTTGATGAGGTCCCAGACCGCGGTCTCGCCCGCCCGCAGGCGGTTGATCATGGTCGGATCGTTGGTGAGGCTCTCGGCCTTTACGGTCGCGCCCTCCGACGTGCGGAACGGGTCCAACACCTGCGCGGAGTTGTAGCCCTCCCAGCAGAGGATGTTCAGCTCCTTCTCGCGCGCGGCGAACGCTTCCCGCGTCATCGCCGCGGGAAGCCCGCCGAGCGCCAACGCGCTGGCGCTCATGAGCTGCAGAACGTCTCGTCTCGACATGGTCGTCATCGCGGCGCACTCCCTCTTCGTGGTGATCCAGCTTCGTGGTGATGCAGAAGCTCCGGCGATCGCCGCGGCGTCCCTTCCAGCCGGCCGCGACAGTCTTTGGAGCGCGGCGTCCAGCACCGCTCCTTGTGCGGATGCTAACAACATGGGTGTTGGGTTTACAACATTTTTTTGGTCATGCATCTTTCATGGAACGACAGGCCTCGAGCGGTCGCAAACTCTGAACATCGCCCGAAAGGATTCGCCTCCATGTTGGCATCGCTCGAAGGTCGCACGGTCATCGTCACGGGCGCGAGCAAGGGGATCGGCCTCGGCATGGCGAGGCGCTTCGGCGAGGCGGGGCTCGACGTCATGGTCGTCTCGCGCAAACTCGGCGAGGCCGAAGCGGCGGCGGCCGGCATCGGGAGCCGAGCCTTCGGCTTTGCCGCCGATATCTCGGACGCCGACGAGGCGGACGCGATGGCGGCGGCCTGCCTCGAACGAACCGGCCGCATCGACATCCTCTGCGCCAACGCCGGCATCTTTCCGGCCGCCAAGCTGGATGCGATGACGGCCGCCGACTTCGACCATGTCGTCGGCACCAATCTGCGCGGCACGTTCCTGTCGGTGAAGGCCTGCCTTCCCGCCATGAAGGCGGCCAGGACCGGCCGGATCGTCCTCACCTCGTCGATCACCGGCCCCGTCACCGGCTATCCCGGCTGGGCGCATTACGGCGCGAGCAAAGCCGGGCAGCTCGGCTTCATGCGGACGGCCGCGATCGAGCTCGCGCCTTTCGGCATCACGGTCAACGCCGTCGGCCCCGGCAACATCCACACCGAAGGGCTCGACGATCTCGGGTCCGGCTACATCGAGACGATGGCCGCCTCGATCCCGATGAAGCGCCTTGGTTCCGTCGCCGACATCGCAAACGCCGCCCTCTTCTTCGCCTCCGACGAAGCCGCGTACATCACCGGCCAGATGATGATCGTCGACGGTGGCCAGATACTGCCCGAATCGCTCGGCGCGCTGGAGGCGATGGACGGGTAGCGCGCGTCAGGCCGGCTCGCCCGACAAAACGTCGTCCAGCGCTTCGACGAAGAAGTCGGCGTTGTAGCGCGCGAACGGCAGCGGGGGCCGGATCTTAAGCGTATTTCCGTACGGGCCGGCGGCGCCAATCAGGATGCGGCGGTCGCGCAAGCCGTTGATCGCGCGGCTGGCGAGCGCCGCGTCGGGTGTTTTGGCAACGGGGTCGGAGACGAATTCGAGGCCGACGAAAAGGCCTGCGCCGCGCACGTCGCCGATGGCCGGCCGGCGCCGCGCGAGGTCGCGCAGCCGCATCATCAGATAGGTGCCGACATCTTTCGCATTCCCGATCAGCCCGTCCTCTTCGATCGCGTCGAGAACGGCGAGCCCCGCGGCGGCGGCGACAGGACTTCCGCCGAACGTGTTGAAGTAGCCGACGGAGTCGCAGAAGGACTGGAGGATGTCGGCCCGCACGGCGACGCCTCCCATCGGGTAGCCGTTGCCCATCGGCTTGCCCATTGTCACGATGTCGGGCACCACGCCATGCCGCTCGAAGCCCCAGAAGCCGTCGCCCGTCCGCCCGAATCCCGGCTGCACCTCGTCCGCGATGAAGAGGCCGCCATGCCTCTGGACGACCTCGATCGCGGCCTTCAGAAAGCCGGGGGGATCGGCGTAGATCCCGTCGCTTGAGAAGATCGAGTCCGCGACGAAGCCTGCAAAGCCCGCGCCGCTCGCCTTCAGCTCGTGGATGGCGCGGTCGAGATCGGCGGCGAAATCGGCGCCGACATCGTTGGTCGGCCGGCGATAGGCGTCGGGCGCGGGAATTGCGCGCACATGCGCCGGCAGGGCCCGGCCCGGCATCGAGGACGGAGAGATCGCGGTTACCGCCGAGGAGTTGCCGTGATACGCCGTCTCGGTGACGACGAAGCCCTCCGCGCCCGTCCAGTTCGCGGCGAGGCGCAGCGCCAGATCGTTGCTCTCCGTGCCGGTGCAGGTCAGCATGAGATGGGCGAGCGTCTCCGGCAACGTCGCAAGCAGACGTTCGGCATAGGCGTGGACATTGTCGTAGAGATAGCGGGTGTGGATGTTGAGGACCGCCGCCTGGCGCGCCATCGCCTCGACCACTTTCGGATGGCAATGGCCGACGGACGGGACGTTGTTGTAGACGTCGAGGTAGCGCGTTCCGTCGGCGGCCTGCATGAACACGCCATGGGCCGACACCATGTGGATCGGCCTTTCGTAGAATAGCACCGAGGCCGGCCCGAACGTCTGGGCCCGCCGGTCGAGCAGTCCTTGCGTAACGCCGTCGACCTTCGCGGTCCGCGCGGGATCAAAGCGGTTCATCGCGAGAATTTCAAGGGTCATCTTCGAAGCCTTCAGCCGTGGCGCGCGAGATAGGCACGCGCCAACTCGAGCGTTCCGTTCGTATAGGGTATGCCGCAGCCCATCGCCGTCGGGGTCTCGGAATGCGAGGCGATCCAGGCGGTGAGGAGGATACGGCGCAGCATGACGAAGACCGGCAGCATGGCCTCGTCCTCGGGCGCGATCGCTGCCACCGTCCGGTAGCCTTCGACCCAGGCGTCCTGCCAGCGCGGCAGATCGGGCACGGCCTCCATGAAGCTGACGGCGGCGGCGAAGTCGTACATGAACCAGGAGAGGCCGCAGTCGTCGAAGTCGATGACGCCGAGGCTCTCCCCCTCGACGAGGAGATTTGCAAGCCTCAGATCGGCATGGACGAGACCGAAGCGCTCAGGCCCCTTGCCGTAGGCGGCGAGGTGGCGCGCGAGGACCTCTACCGTCCGCGCAAGGAGGCCACGTCCTTCGTTGGTGAGGCCCAGCCCATCGCGCCACGCTCCCCAATGGGGCCTGTCTCCCACCGTAGTCTCGAAGTCCCAGGTCTTACGCGTGAAACCTTCGGGCCTAGCCCAGCTTCGGCTGTGGGCATGCAGACGCGCATTGACCGCGCCGAGCCTTTGGAACCAGGGCGTGAGGTCTCCGGTGGGGTCGGGCTCACGGCCGGGCATGAAGGCGAAGGCGACGACGTGGCGAGTCTGCCCGTCCGCGTGGAAAGCGCCGAGCAGCGTTCCGTCGCGGCGCGGGATCAGACGCGGCGTCTCGACGATCGAATCCGCGCGCAGGGCTTCGACCCAGGCGAGTTCGGCGAGGATTTCGGCCGACGTGTGATAGCCCGGCCGCTGGACGCGGAGGACGATCACCGAGCCGTCCTCGGGATTTTCGGCGGTGAAGGTCGCGTTCTCGGAGATCGTCAGCAGACGCAGCCGTGTCGCCTCCGGCAATCCCCAATGCCGAAGTTCGCCGCGGAGCCCGCTCTCGATGCCGGCCAGGAAATGCTCGTCGTACAGCGTCGACCTCCCACCGATCGTCTCGCGCGGTGCGGGCCGGGACCGCAGACCGTTCGCGCGCCCCGGGCCACCGTCAGGGAATCCCAGAATAGCAGGAAGGAATGTTGGATGTCCAACATTCCGGTGGAGTTGCTGCCTCAGTTCGAGTGGCTTCAACGGGCGGCGAGCGGGCAGGTACGGTAGGCAACTCCGTCAGTCGGCTCTTGGCCAACCCGCCATGACGGCGTTCACGATGCGCATCAGCTTGTTCCGTCCTGCGCCGTCCTTTGCGAGCGTCGACATGCCTTGGACGACCGCGAACACATGACCCGCGAGCATCTCGGCGTCCGATCCGGCGGGCAGGAGGCCCTCGCGGACGTCTCGCTCGATCCGGGCCCGCAGCGCCGCCTCGATCCGCCGGCGGATCTCCGCCAGCGCCTCGCGCACATCACCGGCCTCCGCCGAGCTCGTGACGAGGGAGCTGGCGAGAAGACAGCCAGGCGGCGTGTCCTCTCCGGTGTCGCCGACGACGGCGGCCTTCAGCAGATCGCGGGCGGCGTCGTGCGCGCTCGCCGCGCCCTCGATGCTGCGCGTCACGGCATCGACGCCGCCGAGATAGCGATGGACCGCCTCCAGGAAAAGGCGTCGCTTGTCGCCGAAGGCCGCGTAGAGGCTAGGCGGCGTGACGCCCATCGCCCGAGTCAGATCCGCGACGGAGGTTGCCTCGTAGCCATGCCTCCAGAAGAGATGCATGGCGGTGACAAGAGCCGCATCCCGGTCGAACGAGAGCGGTCGGCCCGGACGGCGTGCGGGGGGTGCGGAGGAGTTTTCCATAGCGATCGCTATATATTGCTTGACGACAATGGGCAAGCTGGCCTACAGGCTATTCCTAGTGATCACTAGGAAACTATTGCATGTCGATGTCCACCTATCGCACGCTCGGCCGTTCCGGCTTGGTCGTGAGCCCTCTGTCCCTCGGAACTATGACCTTCGGGGTCGGACGATGGGGCATGGAGCGTCCTGAAGCCGAAGCGGTCTTCGACGCGTATATCGAGGCCGGCGGCAACCTGGTCGACACGGCCGACGTCTATGCCGGGGGGCGAAGCGAGGAGATGCTCGGCGCCATAATCGCCGATCGCGGCCTGCGCGACAGCCTCGTCGTCGCGACCAAGTCCGGCTTTTCCGCCGGCAAGGGTCCTCACGCCGGCGGCAACGGCGCCAAGCACGTCCGCACCGCCTTGGACGGGTCCCTGCGCCGCCTCTCGACCGATTATGTCGACCTCTACTGGGTGCACGTGTGGGACTCGGTGACCCCTGCCGAGGAACTGCTGGAGACGATGGCGGGCCTCGTCCGCGCGGGGAAGATCCGCTATTGGGGCTTGTCCAACGCGCCCGCCTGGTATGTCGCGAAGATCGCGACGCTGGCCTCCGTGCACGCGATGCCCGGCCCTATCGCCCTTCAGTACTTCTATTCGCTCGTCAGCCGCGACGTCGAGGCAGAGCACCTGCCGCTTGCGCGCGACATGGGCCTTGGAATGATGCCCTGGAGCCCGCTCGCCTATGGCCTCTTGACCGGCAAGTACGATCGCGCCACGGTCGAAGCAGCGGCACCGCGCGCCGGCGGCCTGCCCAGCGACGCCGGGACAGGCACGGCCCGTCCGGAAGGCGACAAGCGGCTCGACGGCAGCAATCCCTTCGGCGACACTCTCTTCACCGAGCGCAACTGGCGGATTGTCGATGCCCTTCGCGGCGTCGCCGATGCGATCGGCGAAACGCCTGCCCGTGTCGCCTTGGCTTGGGTGCTCTCGAAGCCTGGCGTCGACACGGCCCTAATGGGCGTCAGCCGCGTCGCGCAGGTGCACGACAACGTCGCCGCCACCGAGCTTCGGGTGCCGGCCGAGCTGATCTCAGCTCTCGACGAAGCGAGCAAACCGCAGGGCGCGATGATCTACGGGCTGTTCACGGAAGCCGCCCGCCAGAACCTGGTGTTCGGCGGGAGTGCCGTGGTGGATCGCAGATAGGAAATAGCGAACGCCGAACACGCCGATCACATTACAGAAGCTGGCTCCGCTCGTTGCCGCGCTTGGGTTCGGGTGCGTCGTCATATCGGCTTTCAGGAGGCGATCAGGATTTCGGTTCCGGCGCGGTGGATAGCGGCATGGAGCGCGCCGGACACGGGGCGGTCGGTCACGAGGTGTTTGATATCGTGCCATGTGCCGAAGCGGGCCGGGAAGGTCCGCTCGAACTTCGAATGATCGGCGACGACGACCGTGGCCGCGGAGCGCGCGATCATCGCGCAATAGATGGCCGCCGCCTCGATCAGCGCGTCGTTGGCGCCTTCGGTGGTGAGGCCGCTGGCGCCGAGGAATGCTAGATCGGCGGAAAAGCCGTCGAGGAAGGACCGGGTGTGGACGCCGACGGTCGCGCCTTCTGATCCGACATAGGTGCCGGGCGCCATCTGGATCCTGATCGTCGGATTTCCCGCCATCACGGTCGCGACGCCGAAGGAATGCGTGAAGACGATGAGGTCGCGGTGGTCGGCGGCGATCCGGCGGGCAGTGTGGACCGTCGTCGAGCCGGAACCGATCATCAGCACCTGGCCCGATTTCACGAGACGGGACGCGGCACGCGCGATCCGCTCGCGCTCGGGCACGAAGAGATGATGGCGCTCGGTGACGTTCGGTTCCGAACCCAGCGGCCGAACGGCACCGCCATAGGTCCGGTTCAAACGACCGAGCGCGGTCAGTTCGTCGAGATCGCGGCGGATCGTCTCGGTCGAAACGGAGAGGAGCGCCGCGAGCTCGGCGACGCGAAGGCTCGGTCCTTCCGCCAGTTCGTCGAGGATACGGCTCTGGCGCGCGCCCTTGTTCAGTCGCATGTCGTCGGCCGCGTCCCGGTTCTCGCGCTTCTCCACTGGAGCAAGCAACCTGCGAGAAGACGCGTGCCAGTTCAACCTCCTTCTGCGAACTCTCCCCTTCGGCGCATCGCCTGCCGTAACAGGTCGTGATCGAGAGCTGCTACGAAGCGGCCGTCCTTTCCCGTCATCGGGGCGGCAGCGATCATGGCGTTGAGGACCGCCTCCTCGACGGCCTCCACCGCTGCCATGAAGACCGGATCGAGAGCGTCGTTGCTGAGGACGTCGAGGCGAAGGCGCGAAGGTTCGGGCAGGCAGCCGGGATCGTTGGCAGTGGAAAAGGCGAGGAAGAGATCCCCGGAATTGTTGCCCGACGGCGTGCCGCCGCGACCGATGCCAATTCCGGCCCGCCGGGCAAGACGCTCGAGCTGCGTCGGCATCAGCGGCGCGTCCGTCGCCAGCACCACGATGATCGAGCCGCGCTCGGAAGCGAACAGGCGATGCTCCGTCATCTCCAGCCCGACGGGAAGGCCGCGGACGGTGAGCCAGGGCCGCAATCCGTGATTGGCCTGGACGAGGGCGCCGATCGTGAAGACGTCGCCCGCGACGTCGACGCGCCGCGAGGAGGTTCCGGTGCCACCCTTGAACTCGTAGGCGATCATTCCCGTCCCACCGCCAAGCGACCCTTCGGCGACGGCACCCGGCGCCGCCTCCTCGATCGCCTGGCGCACATGATCCTCGCGGATGTGGAAGCCCTCGATGTCGTTGAGATAGCCGTCATAGGTCTCCGCGACGACCGGCAGCACCCAAAGCCCTTTTCGAACCTGTGCCGGAAACGCCGAGACCATGTAGCGGGCCACCGCATGATGCGCGATGCCGAGAGACAGCGTGTTGGTGATGCAGATCGGCCCGGTGAACCAGCCGGCTTCCCGGATCCAGTGGGTGCCGGTCATTTCGCCGTTGCCGTTCATCGACATGAACCCGGCCCAGACCGGATGGAGGAGCTCGGCCGCAGGCCGGGGCAGGACGGCCGTCACGCCGGTGCGCACGGTCGAGGTCTCTCCGATGAGGGTCGTCATTCCCACCGAGACGCCTTCGACATCCGTGATCGCATTCAAGGGGCCGGTCAGGCCCGGCATCGCAAGCCCGAGGCCCCTCGCCCTCACGCCTGTCCGCCGGCCCGAGGCAGAAGGCGGCGCTCCGGTAGTGCCTACCATCGCCGGTTCCTCGGAAAACGGTCATGCGCCGCGCAAGAGCTTCAGGGACATCTCGAGGCGGGCCCGAGCAAGCGCAACGAAGCCGAATCTACGTTTATGGGCGTCACGATTACACCTTGGACGACACGTGACAAGATCGGCATGCTTGTTAGCCGACGACCCTCTCGAAAGTGCTGGCTTTCGCGTGCTGCCTCTCTTTAATCTCGTCCACGGCGGACCTTCCGGATGCCGCTTTGAAGAAGGCGGGGCAATCGATGTGGCGTGAGATGGAACCGGATGAGGCGCGGGTGCTGGAGATCGATGGTCACAGGATCGCGACCTACAGCTTCGGCACCGGCGACGAGGTAGTGTTCTGCCTGAACGGCGGGCCGGGGCTCCCTTGCGACTACTTGCGGGACTCTCACTCATGCCTCATCGACGAGGGATACCGCGTCGTCGCCTTCGACCAGCTCGGCACCGGCCGCTCGGACCGGCCAACCGATCCCGCGCTCTGGACGATCACCCGCTATGCCGGAGAGGTCGAGGCCGTGCGGCAGGCGCTCGGCCTCGGACGCGTGCATCTCGTCGGCCAATCCTGGGGCGGCTGGCTCGCCATCGAATATGCACTGACCTATCCGGACGCCCTGAAGACGGTGGTGCTCGAGAATACCGCCGCCGACATCCCGCATCTCGTCTCCGAGCTTGGGCGGCTCCGCGAGGCGCTCGGGCCGGAGACCGTCGCTATGATGCAGCGACACGAGGCGGAGGGCACGCTGTCGCATCCCGCCTATCAGGCGGCGATCACGCTGCTCAACCACCGTCATGTCTGCAGGCTCGACGACTGGCCGGCGCCCGTCCGCCGCTCGCTGGACGACTGGAACATGGGTCCCTACGTGACGATCCAGGGGCCGAACGAGTTCACCTATACCGGCAACCTCAAGGACTGGAACCGCATCCCCGACCTCCACCGCATCACCGTGCCGGTCCTCATCACCGTCGGCCAACACGACGAACTGACGCCGGCCTGTGCCGCGCGGATGAAGCATGCGCTGCCCGATGCCGAGCTGAAGGTCTTCCCGAACTCCAGTCACATGCCCTTCTTCGAGGAGCCTGCGGCGTTCTATCCGGTTCTCATCGACTTCCTCAAGCGACGAGGCCGCGCGGCGTGACGGCCGTGTCTGGGCAAGGCGGGAAACCTGGCAACCATTCATCAAGATGCGCCGATGATGATGCTGAGGGTTCTCTGAAGGGGTTCTCGAACCGCCGCCAAGAGCGCCGGATACACTGGCATGCGCCCGCTACGGGCTCGCATGGGAGAACGTCAGCACATCATGCTTTATAGTGCTTCCCGACAAACATCGTTAGACGGAACCTGATTTGCGGCAGGTGACGAGCATTGACTGATTTCGCTGAACGGAAACGCATCATGGAGGAGCTCGTTCGCGTTGGATCGGGAGCCGATCCCTTTTCCGCAGCCGTCCGATCCACGCGGATGGCGATGGTGATCACCGATCCGCGCCAGCACGACAATCCGATCGTGTTCGCAAACGACGCCTTTTCCAAACTGACGGGCTTTGCGCGTGAGGAGATCCTCGGACGCAACTGCCGTTTCCTGCAGGGCGAAGAGACCGATCCCGACGATGTCGCGCGAATTCGTCGAGGGATCGAAGAGAGGGCGACGATCGAGCTCGACCTCCGGAACCATCGCAAGGACGGAAGCACGTTCTGGAACCGCCTTCTCGTTTCGCCGGTCTTCGACGGAGACGAGCTGATCTTTTTCTTCGCCTCCCAGTACGACGTGACGCTCGAGCGCGAGGGCCTTGTCGATCTCCAGCGCGGCAACGAGGCGTTGGAGGCAAAGGTGCGGCGGCGCACGCGGGACCTCAGCGAAAGCGAGGAGCGGCTGCGCTTCGTTCTGCATGCCGGGCGGATTGGAACCTGGACACTGGACCTTGGCAGCAACGCGTTCGCCGCCTCAGACGTCCTCAAGGAAAGCGTCGGACGTGGTCCTGGAGAGGCATTGACCTTTGCCGATCTTCAAGGGGCAATCTTTCCCGAGGACATGGACCGGATGAGGGTCGCACTGGCGGCATCGCAGTCGACCGGAAGCGACTACGAAATCGAATACCGGGTCGTCGCGCGGAACGGCGATATCCGTTGGCTGCACATGCGGGGACAGCCGTCCTTCGAGAGCGATGGTGGCGTCGTCGGCATGTCGGGCATCTGCCTCGACATCACGGAACGCAAGCGGGCGGAACTCGCCCTCGCCGAAAGCGAAGCACGGTTCCGGACGATGTCGGACCACGCGCCGGTGATGATCTGGACGACGGATGCCTCAGGATACTGCACGTATCTCAACAGACAGTGGCATGAATTCACGGGTCAGTCGGAGGGCGAGAGCCAAGGATACGGATGGCTCGAGGCGACGCATCCCGACGACAAGGCCATGGCCGAGGAGGTCTTCGTCACAGCCAACGCCAGCGCCGCTGCCTTCCGGATCGAGTATCGGCTGCGGACGGCCGACGGATCCTACCGCTGGGCCATCGATGCGGCTGCGCCTCGCTTTGCCGAAGACGGGCGCTTCCTCGGCTATGTCGGCTCGGTCATCGACATCGACGACCGAAAGCGGATGGAGGCGGAGATCAATGCGAGCAATGTCGCTTTGAAGGCCAGCAACGATCGTTTCCGGGGCGCCGTCGAGGCCAATTCCGGCGTGATCTGGACGAACGACGCCGATGGCCAGATGCGTGGCGAGCAGCCGGGATGGGCGGAACTCACGGGTCAGACCTTTGACGAGTATCAGGGCTACGGCTGGTCGACGGCAGTCCATCCGGAAGACGTAGATCCGTCGATCGAAGCTTGGAACATGGCCGTTCGGGAGCGCACGCCCTTCGTGTTCGAGCACCGGATCCGCCGCTATGACGGCGTCTACAGGCAGTTTTCCGTCCGGGCCATTCCGGTCTTCGAGCCGACGGGCGACATCCGGGAATGGGTCGGAGTGCACACCGACGTCACCGATCACAACGAGGCCGAGGAGCATCGCCGGCTGCTGACGCGCGAGCTGACGCATCGCGTGAAGAACACGATGGCGACGGTGCAGGCGATCGTCGGCCAGACGCTTCGCTCGACGAAATCGGTCGAGAATGCGACCCGCTTCATCAACGCGCGCATCCAGGCGCTGTCCGACGCCCACAATGTTCTGACGCGGGAGAACTGGGCCGGCGCCTCCCTTGCCGAGGTCGTCGACCAAGCCCTCTCGCCCTTCCAGGCGAATGGCGGCGGACGCTTGCACACGAAGGGTCCGCCAGTCCGACTGCGGCCGCGCGTGGCTCTTGCCATTTCCATGGCGTTGCATGAACTGGCGACGAACGCCGTGAAATACGGCGCTTTGTCCAACGACGACGGCATCGTGCGCCTGTCGTGGGACATAGAGGACGACGATCCATCGGCGGATGGCCACCTGTGGCTGAGTTGGGAGGAGCTGGGCGGTCCGCCGGTCGCCGAGCCGACCCGTCGCGGCTTCGGCTCGAGGATGATAGAGCGGGCCCTCTCCGCCGAACTCGGCGGCGTCGCCGCGATCGAGTATCGCCCGTCCGGAATCGTCTTCAAGGCGACCGCTCCGCTCTCGAGGATCGCCGAGGTGGACGACGAAGACGAGGCGCCGAGCCTCGACCATTAAGCGAGGGTCCCGGAAAGTCCATCGATCCAAGCCGTAGGGAAGAATACATCCATTCGGCGTGGCGGGGATACAGCGGCTGAAGCTCGACCTATCGAGAAATGAGCGCCGAACGCGAACACCTCGGCGCGCTGCCGGACAAGACGATCGTCGGCGGACCGCTCATACCAGCGGCTCTGACGATCGACTTGTCGATTGTCACGGGTACGGCGGCATAAGCCGCCGCCGGGCCGGTCGGCCCGGGATACCACCGGTCCTTGGTTAGGGCCGCCGGTATCAGATGTCCAGATTTGCGACTTGAAGCGCGTGCTCCTGGATGAACTCGCGGCGCGGCTCCACCTCGTCGCCCATGAGGCGGGAGAAGAGGAGGTCGGCGTCGGTCGCGTCCTGAATTTTCACCTGGAGGAGCGAGCGCACCTCGGGATCGAGCGTCGTCTCCCAGAGCTGCTCGGGGTCCATCTCGCCAAGGCCCTTGTAGCGCTGCAGCGAAAGCCCTTTGCGGCCGACGTCGAAGACGGCGGTCAGAAGCTCGAGCGGGCCGGACAGCGCGCGCTCGGTCTCCTTGCGCTTCAGAACCGGGGAGCCCTCGTAGACCTCGCCGAGCCGCGCGCCGAGCCGGTTCAGCGCAAGCGCGTCGCCGGAATGGATGAGCGGCGCGTCGACATTGCGCACTTCGAGCACGCCGCGGACGGTGCGGGTGAAGCGGTAGCCGCCTGCATCCGTAACCTCGCCCGCCCAGGAACCGTCGCCCTCCTCGGCGATCTCGTCGAGCCGGGCGGCGATCTTCGCGACGACAGGGCCGGCCTTCGCAGCGTCGTCGGCAACCTCCGGCGACAGGGCGCCGGCGATCGCGGCCTGCTCGACGATCGCGCGGTCGTAGCGCGTGTGGAGGGATGCCAGCACCGACCGTACCGCGAGCGCGTCCTCCACCGCGGCGCGCAGATCCCGCCCGACCCGCACCTCGCCGGAGGGCAGGGTCAGCACGGCGTCCTCGAGGCCGCCCTCGATCAGGTAGTTCTCCAGCGCCTTCTCGTTCTTGAGATACTGCGACTGCTTTCCGCGCGTGACTTTGAAGAGCGGCGGCTGGGCGATGTAGACGTAGCCGCGCTCGATAAGCTCCGGCATCTGGCGGAAGAAGAAGGTGAGGAGAAGGGTCCGGATATGGGCGCCGTCGACATCGGC
>JACMIV010000211.1 GCA_014380965.1 Rhizobiaceae bacterium
CAAGTAGAGCGCGAGGATGCCGACGCCGCCGAGGCTTGCCCGGTGGCGGAAGAGGGCGAGGAGGCCGAAGCCCATCAGGAGGCCGGCGAGCACGGCGCCGGTGGTGCGGTCGACATGTCCGAAGGCGAAGAGCGCCGGCTGGACGGCGGTGACGAGCGACAGGATCGCGACGGCGATGAAGGTCTTCGCCGTGAAGGCAGGGCCCATGCGTTTGAAGGCGAGGACGTAGAAGGGCAGGTTGACTAGAAAGAAGACAAGGCCGAAGTTCCAGCCGAGCCCGTAATGGACGATGAAGGCAAGCCCCGCCGTGCCGCCGGTGAGGAAGCCGAGATGGCCGAGGATCGCGATGCCGAGCGCTGTCAGCACCGTGCCGGTGAACAGCGCCTGCGCGTCCTCCAGCGGCGTGTGCCGCGTCGCCGTCGCCTGCCAGCCGCCGAACAGACGCTGTCGCCGCTTGGCCGGGATGAGAGATGGTGCTTGATCCGGCTGAGGGTCCATACGGCTCCTGACAGGGCAGCGGGAGGAATGCTGCACCTGCGAAAACTAGCCGAGCTGGCGATTCGAGACCAGTGCGGCCCTTGGTTGGCGAGGGTCAGCGGGTCCGCGCCTGAACCGGGGAGCACGAGCGCCCCCTCTCGGCTTCGTCGTCCCAGCCTGCGGCGAGGATGACGAAGCCGAGAGGCGATACGTGCTCTGGACGGCGCGAATGACGAAGGTCTTCCATTACGGCTTCTGGGCGGCTCAGCCAGGCCCCGTCCGTTCGAAGACGAAGGCCAGCCCTTCCACCGGCTCCCCTCGATCCTGCCGCAGGACGAGCGGTGCCTCGGACTTCAGCGCGAAGCCCGCCGCCTCAGCGGGCGCGATGGCTCCGGCCCGCGAATGGCGATATCGCAACGAAGGGCCGACGACGAAGGGCGCGTCTCCGTCATGCCGCTCGACCGTGAAGGCGAAGAGGCCCGATGGGGCGACGAGCGCGGCGACGCGGGAGGCGACGGGACCGAGATCGCCGACATAGATGAGGACGTCGGCGGCGGTCACGAGATCGGGGGCGAGGTCGCCGGCCTCGGCATCGAGGATGTCGCCGACGTCGAGCCGATCGTAGATCGCCTTGCGCCGCGCCTTCTCGATCATCGCGGGCGAGAGGTCGACGCCCGTCAGCCTGTCCGCGAAGGGTCGCAGCCGCTCCCCCATGAGGCCCGTGCCGCAGCCGAGATCGAGCGCATGGACGAAGCGGCGCGACGGTCCCGTCAGCCTCAGGATGTCCGTCATCAGAAGGTCCGGCCCGGCATAGCCGAGCTCGGCGACGAGCGAGGTCTCGAACCGGTCCGCATACTGGTCGAAGAGGCCCTTTACGAAGGCGGGCGGGGCACTCGTCGGGACAGCCGCGACGCCGAGGGAGGCGAGCTTCAAGGCGGCGCCCTGGCCATCGGCGGGATCGAGGCTCAGCGCCCGGCGATAGGCGTCGATCGCCGAAGCGGTGTCGCCACCCCGCTCGCGATAGCCGCCGAGCAAGGTCCAACCGGCTATCCAGAGCGGGCGAAGCTCGAGGGCTTGGCGCATAAGGTCGGCGGCGGCGGTAAGGTCGCCGGCCTCGGCATAGCTGGCCGCATAATCTGAGCGCCGATCGGCGCGGCCGTCGCCCGAACGGTTGAGGTCCTCTGACATGGGGCGGATCGTCCAGGTTCGGTGCCCGGCGGCCCGGCGTCCTGCAGCACGCGGGCGCAGGTGGCGGTATGGGCCCGCGCCTGCCGCGCCCGCAAGCGCTTTCTCCCGGCCGCACGGGCGCTAAGTGCGTCCGGATGATGCGTCCTGACGAACTCCTGCGCCCGACGCCGAAGGGTCTCTTTTGCCCGCCCGGCGATTTCTACATCGATCCGGTGCGCCCGGTCGAGCGCGCGCTCGTCACCCATGGGCATGCCGACCACGCGCGGCCCGGCAACGAAAAGGTTCTCGCCACCGCCGAAACGCTCGACATCATGGCGATCCGCTATGGCGAGGATTTTGCCCGCGAACGGCAGGTGGCGGAAATCGGCGCGCGGTTGCAGGTGAACGGCGTCACGGTCTCCTTTCATCCGGCGGGGCATGTTCTCGGCTCGGCGCAGATCGCCGTCGAGAAGGACGGCCTACGCATCGTCGCGTCCGGGGACTACAAGACGAGCCGCGATCCGACCTGCGCGCCGTTCGAGCCGGTCCCCTGCGACGTGTTCATCACCGAGGCGACCTTCGGCCTGCCCGTGTTCCGTCACCCGCCGGCGCGCGAGGAGGTACGGCGCCTGATGCGCTCGACGCTTCAGTTTCCCGAGCGCGCCCATCTCGTCGGCGCCTATGCGCTCGGCAAGGCGCAGCGCGTGATCCGACTCCTGCGCGACGAAGGCTACGACGCGCCGATCTACATCCATGGCGCCCTGAAGAAGCTCTGCGACTACTACGAGACGCAAGGCATCGCGCTCGGGCCACTCATGCCGGCGACGCGGGAGGTTGGCCGCAAGGCCGACTTCGCCGGGGCGATCGTCGTCGGCCCGCCTTCGGCCTTCGCCGACAAGTGGGCCCGCCGCTTCCCCGATCCGGTCTCGTGCTTCGCCTCCGGCTGGATGCAGGTGCGTCAGCGCGCTCGCCAGCGCGGGGTCGAGCTGCCGCTGATCGTTTCGGACCATTGCGACTGGGACGAGCTGACCGAAACGATCGAGAACCTTGCGCCTTCCGAGGTCTGGGTGACGCACGGCCGGGAGGAGGCTTTGGTGCGCTGGTGCGAATTGAAGGGTCTGGCCGCACGGCCTCTGCATCTCGTCGGTTACGAAGACGAGGGGGACTGAGGGCGGGTCACGTCCGATCTTCTTCCGTCTTACGCCAAGCCAAAGGCGCCGCACGATCGTCCGTCCCTTCTGTGTCGGGCAAGGCATTGAGGGCCTCGCTGCGATCCTGAACCCGCCGGTCGCCGGCGCGCGTACGGCGCGCTCGCCACCACCCGCGGGTGATCCGCACGATGTCGCGGATGTTGAGGAAGATCGGGATCGATCCGCGCTGTGTCTCCGGCTCCAGCGACAGCCCGACCTCGGTGATGAGCCCGGCCTCGTCGGTATCGCGAACGATGAGTTCCACCGGGCCGATCGGAACGCGGTCGCCGTATTCCGCGCGGCCGCCGAGGCGATCGGTCATCAGCTCGGCGATGGTCCTGCCTACCGCCTCGGCCCCAAGCCCGAGACCATAGGCGTCGTCCAGGAACCGGGCGGGCTTGGTCGGATCGACGGTGAACTCGCCGAAGAAATCCGCGTCGTCCGCATCGACGGGCGTGTGGCTGGCGAAGAGGCGGTCGAGCAGGCGCGGGTAGCGCGGCGAGATAAACAGATAGACGTAGTCGCCGGCCTTCAGCCGCCCGGCATACTGGTAGCGCATCGACTTGCCGTCGCGGATGACCAGCGATGGCCTCGCCCAGCGCGGCACGCGCGCGCCGGTGGCGACCGGACTGTCGGCGACGACACGGTATGAGAGGAGCTCGTGGTGGGCCGAGCCCGGCAGTTCGAGCTCGACCTTTTCGACCGGCCCGATGCGCTTCGGAACGATGAGGCCGAGCCGTCTCGCGATAAAGCCGATCGTCCAGCCCTGCACGAGGAGCGAGGCGAGTACGATGATGAAGCCGACGTTGAAGAGCGTCCGGTTCTCGTCGATGCCGCCGATGAGGGGAAGGATCGCAAGGAGGATCGAGACTGAACCACGCAGGCCTACCCAGGAGATGAAGGCGGTCTCGCGCGGGTTGAAGTCGAAAGGGAGCATGCAGAGCCAGACGGCCAGCGGCCTTGCCACGAAGATGAGGAAGGCGGCGAGGAGCAGCGCCTGTGCGGCGAGGGCACCGAACTGCGAGGGCGTGGCGAGAAGGCCGAGGACGAGGAACATGATGATCTGCGCGAGCCAGGTCATGCCGTCCAGGAACTGGCGCAGCGACGGGCCCGAGCGGATGCGGCTGTTGCCGGCATAGAGTCCCGCGACATAGACCGCGAGGAAGCCCGAACCGTCGATCGCGCCGGTGACGGAGAAGACGAGCAGCGACAGCGCGACCACGAAAATCGGCGTCAGGCCGCGTTCGAGCTTCAGGCGGTTGACGAGAAGCAGGATCATCCACCCGCCGGCGAGCCCGATGACGACGCCGAGACCCATCTGCTTCAGGAAGAGCAGGAGCACCCCGATGTCGATTTCGGCCACCGTACCGCCGGTTGCGATGATCTCGACGAGCGCGATGGTGAGAAAGATCGCCATCGGATCGTTCGATCCGGATTCCACCTCCAGCGTCGACCGGACGCGGTCGCGGATGTTGATGCCGCCGATTCGCAGCAGGAAGAAGACGGCTGCCGCATCGGTGGAGCCGACGATCGAGCCGAGCAGAATGCCCTCCAAAAGGGGAATCTGGAGCACATGTGCCGCCGCCGCACCGAAAAGCATGGCCGTCAGCGGCACGCCGATGGTCGCCAGCGTCAGCGCCGGCATCGCAGCCTGCCGGAACGAAGCGAGCGAGGTGCCGAAGCCGGAGTCGAAGAGGATGATCGAGAGCGCGAGGGAGCCGATGAAGTAGGCGAGCTGCGCGTCGTCGAAGGCGAGCCCCAGCCCGTCTTCGCCCGCAAGCAGCCCGATCGACAGGAAGAGCAGCAGCAGGGGCGCGCCGAATCTCAGGGCGAGCAGGCTCGAAAACGCGGCAACGAGCACGAGGAGCGTCGAGACGAGGATGATGAGGTACATCGATTCATGCATGCGCGATCGGCTTCCCGTTGCGAGTCCGCGCAATGCGGTTTGCCAAGCCTCTTCACGGGTCGGGCCCAACCGGCAACGATGGCTGCGCGAATGAGTATGAAGAGACAATCAAGAGCCATCGGGCGGAGTGCAAGACGAACAGGCCTCGGCAGCCCGTTCTCCTCGATCCTCATAGATTAAACGTGATACGTTTAATCCATGAGGATCGTCTATGACGACATCAAGCGAGCGCGCAACAGAGAGACGCACGGCGGTCTCGATTTTGCCGATCTCGACGCGGAATTCTTTGCTGGCTCCATCGTCGTTCCGGCCAAGAAGGAGCGTTTCATGGCGATCGGACCGTTTCGTGGCGACATGATCGCGGTGGTCTTCGCAAGGCTGGGTTCCGAGGGAATCTCTGTCGTCTCCATGCGCCCGGCCAGCGCCAAGGAAAGGAAATCGCCATGACTCAGAGGTTCGAGAAACCGGCGGTGGATGCGCGCGAAGCCGAGATTCAGCGCATGATCGCCGCCGATCCCGATACGGCGGAAGCGACAGACGCCGAGTTGGCCGAGGCAAGGCCGTTCGCCGTCGTTTTTCCGGATCTGATGGCGAGCATCGGGAAAGAGCGTGGCCGCCCCGCTTTGGAGCGACCACGACGCCAGATTTCCATCCGGCTCGACCCAGAGGTGATCGAGAAGTTCCGCGCTACCGGCAAGGGGTGGCAGTCGCGCATCAACGAGGTGTTGAGAAACGCCAAGCCCTGAGGCAGCGCGGCTTGCCGCATCGCTCGGCAGAGCGATGCGATGCGATGCGGCGAGCGGGCGAACAGCCCGTTGCTTCACACAGCTTTTGCCAGCGCGATCGCCGTGTCCGACATGCGGTTCGAGAAGCCCCACTCGTTGTCGTACCAGGAGAGGATGCGCACGAAGTTGCCGTCCATGACCTTGGTCTGGTCCATGTGGAAGACCGAGGAATGCGGGTCGTGGTTGAAGTCGGAGGAGACGTTCGGCGCGTCGGTATAGCCGAGGATGCCCTTCATCGGGCCGTCGGCCGCGGCGCGGATGAGGCCCTGGACCTCCTCGACCGTGGTCGAGCGCTTGGCGACGAACTTGAAGTCGACGACCGAGACGTTCGGCGTCGGCACGCGGATGGCGACGCCGTCGAGCCGGCCCTTCAG
>JACMIV010000020.1 GCA_014380965.1 Rhizobiaceae bacterium
TGCGGCCCTCACACGAGGCGGGTGCTTTTTGATATCATTTGCTGTCTTTGCTATCGATGCGTCGCGGTGCCGCCTGAAGCACCTCTTTCATCCAACGCTCTTCATCGGAGACTCGTCTCAACCGTCTCTATCCCGTCGACCTGCCGGAGTGCCTCCCCCGCCGCCATTCCGACCGCAACCGCCAGATTGAGCGACCGCGCGCCGTCCACCATCGGGATCGTCACCCGCGCGTCCGCCGCGTCATGCACTGCCTCCGGCACACCAGCGCTCTCGCGCCCGAAGAGCAGCACGTCGTCCGGCCGGTAGGCGAAGTCCGTGTAGCGGGTCCCGGCCTTCGTCGTGAACAGCACGAGCCGTCGTCCTTCGGCCGTCCGCCACCCCCCGAACTCTGCAAAATCGACGTGCCGGGTTAGCCGGGCCATTTCGAGATAATCCATACCGGCCCGCTTCAGCGTCCGGTCCGACATGTCGAAGCCCGCGGGCTCTATGATCGAGAGGTCGAGGCCGAGACAGGCGGCAAGGCGCAGGATCGTGCCGGTGTTGCCTGCAATGTCGGGCTGGTAGAGGGCGAGCCTCAATCGCATCGGTCTTCCATCCGTTATGGGCGCGTCTGATAGCCAGCGCGAGAAATCGACCGGCCTGGATCGTCCTTCCAGCGCGGGGCCGCGGCGTTCGCACCCCGTGAAGTCGGGCTCGGGACGCCTATACTAGCTGCTGACCGCAGTTCCAAAGACGAAGAGTGGAAGGATCGAGCCCGCCTCACGGCAGTGTCGACCCTTCTGCTCCCTGCGTCCTGAGCCGGAAAGTCGATTTTATGTTTTCCTACTTCGAGCGGCTGGTCGAGCCGTTCCCGAAAGAGCGGCTGGAAAGCCCGCCCTCGTCCCTCTGGCCGTTCGTCTGGTCCTTCGCCAAGCCGGTCTGGCCGCTGCTCGTGGCCATGGCGGTGCTGACCGCCTGCGTCTCCATCGTCGAGGTTTCGCTCTTCGCCTTCCTCGGCCAGATCGTCGACTGGCTGTCGGCCTCCTCGCGCGAGACGTTCCTCGCCGAGGAAGGCTGGACGCTGGCCTTCATGGCCTTCGTCATCGCGATCCTCCTGCCCGGCCTCGTCTTCGTCGAGTCGCTCGTCGGCTTCCAGGGCCTATTCGGCAACCTGCCGATGCGCTTTCGATGGCAGGTCCACACCTGGCTCCTCGACCAGTCGCTCGGCTTCTTCCAGGACGAGTTCGCGGGCCGCATCTCGACCAAGCTGATGCAGACGGCGCTCGCGCTCCGCGAGACGATCACCAAGTCGATCGACGTCCTCCTCTACGTGGCGGTCTATTTCACCGGCATCGTCGTCCTCGTCGCCAGCGCAGACTGGCGGCTCGTTCTGCCCTTCGCGCTCTGGATCGCAGGCTACGTCATGCTCTTGCGCTTCTTCATCCCGCGGCTGATGAAGGTCGCGATGGGCCAGGCGAGCGCGCGCGCCGAAATGACCGGCCGCATCGTCGATGCCTATGCCAATATCGGCACCGTCAAGCTCTTCGCCCACACGCTGCGCGAGGCGGACCACGCGCGCGCTTCGATGGGAACCTTCCTCGGCACCGCCTACGGGCAGGCCCGCCTCATCAACGGCTTCTTCACCTCGCTCTACGCGCTGAACTCGGCTCTCCTCCTGGCGGTCGGCGCCTTGGGAATATGGCTCTGGCTCGGCGAACTCGTCTCGGTCGGCGCAATCGCCGTCGGCATCGGGCTGGTGCTCCGGCTGAACGGCATGTCGCAATGGATCATGTGGGAGGTCTCGGCCCTCTTCGAAAACATCGGCACTATCCGCGACGGCATCTCGACCTTCACGCTTCCCGTCGCGCTGAAGGACGCCGCCGGCGCCCGGGACCTCGCCGTCACCGCGGGCGAGGTTCGGTTCGAGCGCCTCGGTTTCTCCTACGGCACCGCCAAGCCTCACCGGCAGGCCGGGCCCGTCGTCGACGGCTTCGACCTCGTCATCCGGCCGGGCGAGAAGATCGGCCTCGTCGGCCGCTCGGGCGCCGGCAAGACGACGCTCCTCAACCTGCTTCTGCGCTTCTACGACGTCGGTTCCGGCCGCATCCTCATCGACGGGCAAGACATCGCGACCGTCACGCAAGGCTCGCTCCGCCGGCAGATCGGCATGGTCACGCAAGACACCTCGCTGCTGCACCGCTCGATCCGCGAGAACATCCTTTATGGCCGTCCAGAGGCGAGCGAGGCCGAGGTGCGCCATGCGATCGAGCGCGCCGAGGCTGCCGGTTTCATCGACGGGCTGTCGGACATCGACGGGCGCCAGGGGCTCGACGCCGAGGTCGGGGAGCGCGGGGTCAAGCTCTCCGGGGGGCAGCGCCAGCGCATCGCGATTGCCCGCGTCATGTTGAAGGACGCCCCGATCCTCCTCCTCGACGAGGCGACCTCGGCGCTGGATTCCGAGGTCGAGGCGGCCATCGCCGAAAATCTCTACCGCCTCATGGAAGGAAAGACCGTCATCGCCGTTGCCCACCGCCTCTCCACCATCGCGGCGCTCGACCGGCTCGTCGTGCTCGACCGTGGCCGGATCGTCGAGGAGGGAACCCACGAGGCGCTGCTCCGGACGGGCGGTCTTTATTCGCAGCTCTGGGCGAGACAGGTCGGCGGCTTCATCGATGCCGGTCAGGCGTCGAGGGCGGCGGAATGAGGGTGCGGCGGCTAGAGATCGGAGCGGCATCACCCCCCTCTGCCTGCCGGCATCTCCCCCTCAAGGGGGGAGATTAAGCTGCTCGCAAACCTATGAGCTGCCGATCTCCCCCCGTGAGGGGGAGATGTCCGCCCTTCGACAAGCGCTCGGGAGGACAGAGGGGGGTGTTGCGCTATCGTTTCGGTGAAGACCGCGGCGCCCATCACCCAGCCGCCTTCCGCGCCGCGAGGCGCTGCTGCAGGATGCTCGGGCGATCCCCGTAGCCGCTCTGGTAGGTGTCGTGAACGATGTCCTTGGCCCTCATCCACTGCGCGAGCGGCTGCCGCGCGGACATCGCGTCGGTCAGTTTCACTTCGTCGAAGCCGCAGGCGAGCGTCTCGGCGAACTGATCGGCGATGAGCGGGCCGGATGCGCGCAGGGTTCCCGAGAAGCCGGCGCGGCGCAGGCGCTTGGCGAGCGACAGGCCGCGCCCGTCGGAGAAGGACGGGAAGCTGACGGCGATGAGATCGACGGAGCCGAGATAGGGCTCGATCGCCGAGAGCTGCGTGTCGTTGGCGACGGAAAGCCCGAGCCTTTCGTTGCGGCCGTCGTCTCGCGCCGCATCGATCACGGTCAGCGGGACGAGGATTGGACCCGTCGCGAGCGAGAGGTCGGCGACGTCTCCGACCGGAGTATAGAGATCCTGGCGCTCGCCCTCGGCGCCGACGAGGAGGCTCATGCGGGTTCTCCCCGCAGCTCTGCGACAGGCGTTCCGGTCTTCGCCGCGACATAGCTCGTGAAACCCGCCTTGAACGGGTCGAGCCCCGCCCGTCGCACGGTTTCGATGAACTCTTCGCCGTCCTTTCGCTCGTTCATGTAGACCGCGACGATCGCCTCGATCGCGCCGGCGACATCCTCGCCGTCGATGCCGGGGCCGAGCCGTTCGCCGATCGCCGCCTTCTCGGTGGCGTCGCCGCCGACGGTGATCTGATAGTTTTCCTTGCCGGACTTTTCGAGCCCGAGAATGCCGATATGGCCGACATGGTGGTGGCCGCAGGCATTGATGCAGCCGGAAATCTTGATCTGGAGCGGGCCGATGTCCTTCTGGCGCGCCTCATCCTTGAAGCTCACCGCGATGTCCTGCGCGATGCCGATCGAGCGGGCGGTGGCGAGCGCGCAGTAGTCGAGGCCGGGACAGGCGATGATGTCGGTGACGAGGCCGGCATTGGCGGTGGCAAGGCCTGCCGCCTTCAACGCGGCGAAGACATCCGGCACGTCGTCCTGCTTGACGCTCGGCAGGACGAGATTCTGCGAGTGGGTTACGCGCAGCTCGTCGAAGGACCAGCGCTCGGCGATGTCGGCAAACGCGCGCATCTGCGCGTCCGTCATGTCCCCGGGGACGCCGCCGACGGGCTTCAGCGACACGGTCAGCGCGATATAGCCCGGCGCGCGGTGCGGGAAGCCGTTCTGCTCGACGAAGCGGTCGAGTTCGGGATCCGACCGCCGGGCATCGGACAGCAGCGTCGAGATTTCGGGCAACGTCTCGAAGGCGGGCGATGCGAAATAGGCCGCGATCCGCTCGACCTCTTCCGTCGGAGCGTTGATCGTCGGGCCGTCGAGCTTGGCATATTCCTCCTCGACGCGGCGCACGAACTCTTCCGGGCCGGTCTCGTGGACGAGGATCTTCACGCGGGCCTTATATTTGTTGTCGCGGCGACCTTCCGCATTGTAGACGCGCATGATCGCTTCGAGATAGGCGAGAAGCTCGGGCTTGGGCAGGAAACCGCGCACGACCTTGCCGATCATCGGCGTGCGCCCGAGCCCGCCGCCGACGACGACCTCGTAGCCTGTCGCGCCGGTCTCTGGATGGCGGAGCGTGCGAAGGCCGATGTCGTGGACCATGATCGCCGCGCGGTCGTGCTCGGCCCCGGTGACGGCGATCTTGAACTTGCGGGGCAGGTAGCTGAATTCGGGATGTGCGGTCGACCATTGCCGGATGAGTTCGCAGACCGGGCGCGGATCTTCGATCTCGTCCTGCGCTACGCCCGCGAAGTGATCCGCTGTGACA
>JACMIV010000212.1 GCA_014380965.1 Rhizobiaceae bacterium
CTCGGGCCGGTGTCTAGCCGAGGGGACCGGGCCTCGCAAGGGCCAAACTTGCGCGTCCCGGCCCTGCGCGATAGGCGCACGGCATGATGCAGGTGGACGTCCTGATCCTCGGCGCCGGGGCCGCCGGCATGATGGCGGCGATCGAGGCCGCACGGCGCGGGCGGCGGGTGCTTGTGATCGATCATGCGAAGGCTCCGGGCGAGAAGATCAGGATATCCGGCGGCGGGCGGTGCAATTTCACCAATGTCCATGCCAGCCCGAAGCACTTCCTATCCGACAACCCCGGGTTCTGCATCTCTGCCCTGAAACGATATACGGCAGCGGACTTCACCGCTCTCGTCGAGCGGTACGGCATTGCCTACCACGAGAAAGCGCTCGGCCAGCTCTTCTGCGACGGTTCGGCGAAAGAGATCGTGGCGATGCTCCTTTCCGAGATGCGCGATGCGGGGGCCGAACTTCGCCTTGAGACCAGCGTCGAACGCATCGAGAAGACGGAAGACGGCTTCTCGGTCGTCCTCGTCCATCCGGCACGCGGCTCCGAGCCGGTGACGGCAAGGTCCCTCGTCATCGCGACGGGCGGCAAGTCCATCCCGAAGATGGGCGCGACGGGCTTCGGCTACGACGTGGCGCGCCAGTTCGGCCTTGCGGTGACCGAGACGCGGCCGGGGCTCGTTCCGCTGACGCTCGACCCGCCGACTCTCGAACGGCTGGCGCCTCTCTCCGGCGTGTCGATCGAGGCGGTCGTCAGCCACGGCAGGACTCGGTTCGCGGAGGCCTTGCTCTTCACCCATCGTGGCTTGTCCGGACCGGCGATGCTCCAGATCTCGTCTTTCTGGAAGGAGGGGGACGAGATTGCGGTGTCGCTTCTTCCGAGTATCGACGTCTTCGACGCGTTGCGAAAGGCGAGGGCCGCAAACGGCCGGCAGGCGCTCCAGACCGCGCTCGCCGCGCTTTTGCCGAAGCGCCTGGCGCAGCTCGTCGCGGAGGGAGGGACGATGGGACTGGCTGCACGACCGCCCGGTTCGAACCTTGCCGACCAGTCCGACAAGGTTCTGAAGGCCGTCGCCGATGCGATCGGGTCCTGGTGCTTCAAGCCGGCGGGATCGGAAGGCTACCGGACGGCGGAGGTGACGCTCGGGGGGGTCGATACCAACGCGCTCCACTCGCGCACGATGGAGGCGAAGGGCGTGGCCGGGCTCTATTTCATCGGCGAGGTGGTCGACGTGACAGGGTGGCTCGGCGGCTACAATTTCCAGTGGGCCTGGTCGTCCGGCTGGTCTGCCGGGCAGGCCGCCTGACTGGAGCGGCATGGACCGACAGCGAGGCTAGAGGCGGCCGATGCGCCGCCTTTCGCAACCTCGCGATGCCGATCAGTTCGAAGGCGCGGCGAACATTTCCATCTCCGGCTCGCCGTCGTCGAGGACAGGGGTGTCGACATCCGTCGAGCCTTCGCCGAAGTCGTAGGTGCTGTTGCCGTTGGTCTCGACATGCAGCATGGCGACGTAGCCGGCACCGGGGGTCAAGGGCGCGTCCAGCGTCACCGCGAGGTCATCGTTATCGCCCGCCAATACCGGGGCATGAGCGAGCGAGCCGGGCACGACGGGCACGCCGTTCGCGACCTCGTGGATGACGATGTAGCCGGACTGATCCGCCTCGATCTCCTCGAAGGTGACCGTCGTGCCGGCGACGCGAATGTCGTCGTCGATCTCGTTGTCGGCATAGGCGGCCGCGCCCATAGCGAGAGTGGCGGCGGCGGCGAGGGCAATAATTCGCATGACGTCATTTCCTGTTCTGTCTGCTGCAAAAACATGGGCGGACGAAGGGCTGTCTCACCTTCACCAGCCTCAGGCTCAGCACCGAACGGGATCGCTCGCGCTTCGTTCCTGCTCGATGAAAGTCGAGTGAGCCGGAAGCGATCACCGAAGCGTGTCGATGCGGTTGCATGGAGCGTGGGGTCGAGATTTCGAAGTCGCAGGCTTGCCGACGGCCATCTTCATGTCGTGTTCATTTGCGAACTGGTAAGGTTAAGGGATCGGCAGTGTGATCTACCCTTTGCCGTTGATCGTTTAGCAAAGTCCGGCCTGGCCGGTGCGGAGAAGTTCCGATGAAGCCTGCCGCCATTCTGGCCCTTGTGATGACGGTCCTGGCGCTGTCGTCCGCGAACCCCCGATCGGCTGAGGCGCAGTTCTACGATCCACAGGACGATCCGTACTACGACGACGGCTTTCTGGATGGCGGCGGGCCGGATGGCGGCGGACGTACGGAGACCTTCATCGACGAGTTCGGGCGACGCGTGACCGTCGACTCGCGGGGGCGGATCATTGCCGTCGAGCAGCCGCGGCGCCAACGACGCGACCAGCGTGGCGTCGCCATCATCGAGGCGCCTCCGGCCGATCGAGGCTTGGTGCTCGAGGGACGTGTCGGCGAAGTTCCGGGAGTGGATCCCGGCTTCGGGGGAGGCGGCCCCTCCGCCGATCCGTTCTATGACGATCCCATTCGGTCCGACCCGCTGCCGGCTCCGGGAGAGGGCGAGGCGTTTCCGCTCGATGAGCCAGGTCTTGGCGGAAGCCGAAATGCCGCGCTACCCGGCTATGACGGTGGAACGGGCGAAATCATGCCCGATCCGGCCTTTCGCGGCGGCGTGCGGCTCAATGAGACCACCGTACCCGAGGCAGATCCCGCTCCCTCCGTCGCTGGACCCAAGGGCAAGAACGCCAAAGTCGAGATTGCTGCGCTGCAGGTCCTGCTCGATCGCGCTGGCATCTCGCCCGGCGTGATCGACGGACGTCTCGGATCGAACGTCGACAAGGCCGTCGCGGCCTATGAGGAAAAATACGGCACGCGGCTCGACGCGACCAATGCGCAGGCGCTCGCCGAGGAACTCGACGCGACCGGGGGGCCGGCGATCGCAAGCTACACGATCACCGAACGGGACATCGCCGGGCCATACGTCGCTGCGATTCCAGACGACTACGGCGAGAAAGCCAAGCTGCCGGCGATGTCCTACGTCCGGACGACGGAGATGCTGGCCGAGCGTTTCCACATGGACGAGGCCTATCTCCAGGAGATCAATCCGGGCGCAGACTTCAGTCGGCCGGGCACGATCATCAAGGTCGTGTCCGTCGGCGTGAACGTTGCCGAGCCCGTGACCCGTATCGTCGCGGACAAGGGG
This sequence comes from Rhizobiaceae bacterium, assembly GCA_014380965.1. Lineage (GTDB taxonomy): Bacteria > Pseudomonadota > Alphaproteobacteria > Rhizobiales > Rhizobiaceae > Plantimonas. The sequence continues at coordinate 3,173 of JACMIV010000212.1, forward strand.
CGCGAGCAGGTGCGCGCCTACGACGCCGCGGGCCGGCTCGTCGTCGCCTATCCCTCGACGATCGGCTCCTCGGACACGCCCTCGCCCTCGGGCACGGTCGAGGTCTCGCGCATCGCGATCGATCCGAACTACACGTACAATCCGAAGATCAATTTCACTCAGGGCGAGAACAAGTCGATCCTGACCATCCCGCCCGGTCCGAATGGTCCGGTCGGCTCGGTGTGGATCGCGCTGTCGAAGCCGACCTACGGCATCCACGGTACTCCCGAGCCTTCGAAGATCGGCAAGACCAACAGCCATGGCTGTGTGCGTCTGGCTAATTTCGACGCGCAGGAATTGGCAAAGCTCGTCAAGCCCGGCGTCACCGTCGAGTTTCTCGAATAGGCCTCGCATCGGGCAAGCTAAGGCGAGCATAAGGAAAGAGGGAGCCGACCGGCTCCTTCACGCGTTTCCGACGTGGTGAATTCACGAGAGGGGAAACCGAATGAGCGTCACGTTCAGACTCCGTCTGCCCGCCGCGATCGCGCTGTCGTCAAGCCTTTGCCTGGCTCCTTTGGCCGCAAGCGCACAGTCGCGCTTGCCGTGGTCGGATGCCAATCCGCTGGAGAAACTTCTCGGTGCGCCTGGCGAGAAACGCACGGCGCAAGCAAAAAAGCCAGCGGCCGGAGCCGAACCGGACGTTCCCGCGATCGCCGTCGTGCCGGTGCCGGATGCGCGACCGGAGGGGGGCGCCGCACAGCCGGACGGCGTGAGTGGCGAGGATGCATCCGGCGATGCCTCACATACCCAGGCCGACCCCGTTCGGGAGGAGGATGCTGCCAACCCCCCCGCTCGCCCCGACAGTGGTCCCTCAGACGATCCGACGCCCGCCGCGAATTCGGAAGTCCCGTCACCACCGCTTTCCAATCCAGCCGCGACCGCAGAGAAGCCCGTAAGCGACATCCCGCTCCCCGAAATCCGTCCCGCCGATGTCGCTCCGGTGGGCGAGTCCGCGCGCGAAGGAACTTCGGGCTCCCGGCCGGAGCCTCTTCCTGCCAAAAACTTGCCGGATGTAGCGCCGAACTCCACCGAGATGCTAAAGGCCCGCGCGCCGGAGATCAGCCCTGCCGTGGCTGTGCTCGCCGCTGCGGCGATCGAAGATGCCGAACTTTGCGAGGCAGAACTTGAAAAGCGCGGTGTCGCCTTCACTGTCGAAGAAAGCATTTCGGAAGGCGAATGCGGCGTCTTGCGGCCGGTCAACGTCACCCTTCTGGCCTCAGGCGTGAAGGTTTCTCCAAAGACCCAGATGCTTTGCCGTACGGCATTGGCGCTCGACGAATGGATGACGGACAGCGTGGTCCCGGCTGCCGAATTGGAATTGCCAGAGGACAAGCTGACCGAGTTCCGTCACGCCTCGAGCTATGTCTGCCGGCCGCGGGCCAGCGAAAACGGCATTTCCGAGCACGCCCGTGGCAGCGCCATCGATATCGCGGCCTTCGTCTTCGACAAGCGAGCCGAGATCGGCATCGAGGTACACGCGGACGGTACGCCGGAAGCGAAGTTCCAGGACAAGCTGCGCAAGGGTGCATGCGGACCGTTCAAGACGGTGCTGGGACCTGGAACCGATGCCGATCATGCCACGCATTTCCATCTCGACATCGCGGCCCGCACAAACGGCTCGACTTATTGCAAATAGGGAGGGCTTACGCTCAGCATTCCTCTCGCGCTTCAAGCAGAAGAGAATGGGCGGTGTCCGGCGCTTCCTCC
>JACMIV010000021.1 GCA_014380965.1 Rhizobiaceae bacterium
ATCGCGGTGGCGACGAAGACCGGACGGCGCCGCGGGCCGGCGGCGGAACGCCGGATCATGCGGTCGGTCTCGGAGGCCCAATAGGCCGACAGGGGGGAGAAGCGCACGGGGATGAGGGAGATGTCGCTGAGGCCAGCGGCGACGCGCAAGCGCTCGCGCTTCGTGCCGACATCGAGGACAACGAGCTGACTCCGCCCCTTTCCCGCTCGGATGCTCCGGTCGATGTCGGCGGCGGACTTGCACGGCACGACGGTGATTCCCGCCGGCCGTTGCGGCAGGTCAGACCAGCGTGTCAGATCGCCGTTGCGGCTGGCGTCGACGATGAGCACGTCGCGGCCCTCGGCGGCGGCAACCGAGGCAAGGGTCAGAGCGAGGGTGGAACTTCCACCGCTCTTCAGCTGACAGACCGAAATGACCGTCATGCTAACCCCCTCCCCTTCCGGCTGGTCCTCAGTCCCGCCGCCCCGCCACCCGGCACGGAGGCCCTTGTGTCATCGTCCCGCTTCTTCTTGGTCCGATCCTCAAACCCCGCGAACGCGTTTCCGGAGTCGGTCGCCAGCCATTGCAACTTCTTGTCACATATCTTTCACAAAATCTGGATTCGCTCCATAGGCAAACAGGTTCATCCACCGCTCACAAAGGTTTGGCGCAAGGCCTTACCTCCCGGCAGGTGAGATCCCAATGAAAAAGGCGCCGCGTCCCTTCGGACCCGCCGCCTCTTCAAACTTGCGTCTGGACGTTGTCGTTAGAGTCGACGGCTGCCTCAGCCGACGATCTCGGTCTCGGAGAACCAGTAGGACATCTCCGCGACTGCGGTCTCAGGGGCATCGGAGCCGTGCACCGAATTCTCGCCGATCGAGAGGGCGTGCGCCTTGCGGATCGTGCCTTCGGCCGCGTCCTTCGGGTTCGTCGCGCCCATGATCTCGCGGTTGCGCGCGATGGCGTTCTCACCTTCGAGGACCTGGACGACGGTCGGGCCGGAGCACATCGATTCCACGAGCTCGCCGAAGAACGGGCGCTCCTTATGGACGGCGTAGAAGCCTTCGGCCTCGCGCTTGCTCATCCAGACGCGCTTCGAGGCGACGACGCGAAGACCGGCTTCCTCGAAAATCTTGATGATCGCGCCGGTGAGATTGCGACGCGTCGCGTCTGGTTTGATCATGGAGAAAGTGCGTTCGACCGCCATAGGTATGTTCCTTGGATTGCGATGGGAGGAGGATGGCCGCTCCTATAGCCGGAGGCCTCGAAGGCGGCAAGGCACACGGAGGGCACACGAGAACGCCGCATTTCCAAGACGATCCGAAGCGTGGAGTGAAGCGGAAGATACATCGGACGATCGAGGATTTACACCGCCGCGGGCAGCTCCTACTCTCGCCGTATCGTTGCAGAGGCCGATCGCGGTTCCATGACTTCCAAGACGATAAAGCCTACGGCGACGGAGCGCGTCCGGGCGGCGCTGGCCGACGAGATCGTCCGGGGACTGATCGCGCCCGGCCAAGCTCTCGACGAAGCGTCGTTGGCCGAACGGTTTTCCGTGTCGCGCACCCCCGTTCGGGAGGCGATCCGGCAGCTCGAGGCAATCGGCTTCGTGGAGGCGCGGCCGCATCGCGGTGCCGTGGTGCCGCATTTCACGCCTGACAAGCTGAACGAAATGTTCGAGGTAATGGCCGAGATGGAGGGGCTCTGTGCCCGCTATGCCGCGCTCCGCGTGACGGCCGGCGGACGGAGACGGCTCGAAGAGGTGCTCGAGGCCTGCCGGACGTCGGCAGCGCGTGGCGACATCGACGCCTATTACGAGACCAACCTCAGATTTCACGAGACGATCTACCGGCTCAGCCGCAACGCCTTTCTCGCCGACGTGACGCTCGGGGTTCGCCATCGGCTTGCGCCGTTCCGTAAGGCGCAGTTCGAGAGCGCGGGACGGCTCGCCGCATCCGCTGCCGAGCACGGCCGCATCGTCGAGCGGGTCTTGGCGGGCGATGCGGACGGCGCCGCAAGCGCGATGCGCGCACATCTGCAGGTGGTGCGAATAGCCGTCGGCAAGGCCGTGCCGACGCTCAGCGACCAAAGCGCGAAGCCGGACGACGCCTTGCGCGACCGAGACGCGCTGGCGGCAGCGCCGGCTACCCTCGACTGACGACCGCAGGCGGCCGGACCTTTCGCCGCGTCGCCGACCATGGCAGAAGCCTCGATCATGCTTGTGATCAACGATCTCTCCGCCCGCGTCGCCGGGCGCCTTCTCATCGACCATGCGAGCCTGACGCTCCCCGCAGGCACCAAGGCCGGCTTCGTCGGGCGCAACGGCGCGGGGAAGTCGACGCTCTTCCGCGTCATCACCGGGGACCTCGCTTCGGAAAGCGGCAGCGTCTCGTTCCCGAGGAACACCCGAATCGGACAGGTCGCTCAGGAGGCGCCGGGCACCGAGGAGGCGCTCCTCGACATCGTGCTGAAGGCAGACGAGGAGCGCCTTGCGCTCATCGCCGAGGCGGAGACGGCGAGCGATGCGGGGCGCATCTCCGACATCCAGCTCCGCCTCACCGATATCGAGGCGCATTCGGCCGAATCCCGCGCCAGCGCCATCCTCTCCGGCCTTGGCTTCGACACGGCTGCACAAGCGCGGCCCGCCTCCAGCTTTTCCGGCGGCTGGCGGATGCGCGTCGCCCTGGGTGCCGTCCTCTTTTCGCGCCCCGATCTCCTGCTGCTGGACGAGCCGACGAATTATCTCGATCTCGAAGGCACGCTCTGGCTCGAGACCTTCGTCGCCCGCTATCCCCACACGGTGCTTCTGATCAGCCACGACCGCGACGTGCTCAACCACGCCGTCAACGCCATCGTCCATCTCGACCAGAAGAAGCTCGTCTTCTACCGCGGCTCCTACGACCAGTTCGAGCGCCAGCGGGCCGAGAAGATGGAGCATCTGGAAAAGGCGAAGGTTAAGCAGGACGCCGAGCGCAAGCACATGGAGGCCTTCGTCGAGCGCTTCCGAGCCAAGGCGACGAAGGCGCGGCAGGCGCAATCGCGGCTGAAGGCACTGGAGAGGATGAAGCCGCTCGCCTCGGTGATCGAGGAGCACGTCGTGCCGTTCTCCTTCGAGGCGCCCATGAGGCAGCCCGCCTCCCCCATCATCCGCATGGAGAAGGTCGCGGTCGGCTATGGCGCGGCAAGACCGATCCTGTCGAACCTGACGCTCCGCATCGACACCGACGACCGCATCGCCCTGCTCGGAGCCAACGGCAACGGCAAGTCGACCTTCGCCAAGCTGATCGCCGAGCGGCTCGGCGCGCAATCGGGCGAGATCGTCCGGGCGCCCGGATTGAAGATCGCGTTCTTCGCCCAGCACCAGATCGACGACCTTCGCCCCACCGAGAGCGCCGTGCAGCACGTGCGCCGCCTCATGCCGGACGCGCCGGAGGCGAAGCTGCGCTCGCGCGTCGCGCGGATGGGGCTGGCCACGGCAAAGATGGACACGGCCGCCGACGCGCTCTCGGGCGGCGAGAAGGCGCGGCTCCTCATGGGGCTCGCGACGTTCGACGCGCCGAACCTCCTCATTCTCGACGAACCGACCAACCATCTCGATATCGATTCGCGCGAGGCGCTCGTTCGGGCGCTCAACGATTTTCCCGGCGCCGTCATCCTCATCTCCCACGACCGGCACATGGTCGAGGCGACGGTCGATCGGCTCTGGCTCGTCGGCGACGGCACGGTCACGCGCTACGACGGGGATCTCGAGGAGTACAAGCAGCTCATCCTCGCGGCCCGGCGCGGTAGCGGCGAGAAGGATGCGGGCGGCGGCGACGACAGGGCGACCAAGGCCGACCAGCGCCGCGAGGCCGCACAGAAGCGCGAGACGCTGGCGCCGCTGCGCAAGGAGATCAAGGCGCTGGAGACGAAGATGGCCAAGCTCCAGGCGACCATCGCCGATCTCGACGCAAAGCTTGCCGACGTCACGCTCTATGCGCGCGATCCGGCGAAGGCGAGCGACTTCGCCAAGAGACGATCGAATTCGGCGAAGGATCTCGCCGGCATCGAGGAGCAATGGCTGCTGCTCTCCGAGGAGCACGACAGCGCCATGGCGGGGTAGCGGCGAGGCCGACCGATGCCCGAGGCTTACCGTGTTCGCGTTACGCCGGCTCCGAGTTGATCGAACTCGACGCTTCAAACGAATGAGGCCCGGCATCGCTGCCGGGCCTCCATTTTCAGATGCGAAGCTTCGAATTAGAAGCTGCGCTTGAACTCGAGGAAGCCGCCGACCTGCTCGAAGTCATCGAAGCCCGAAGGCGCGTCGACATCGCGGTAGGTCACTTCGCCGAGGACGGAGAAGTTCGAGGTGATGTCGTAGCCGACGTTCACAACGCCGCCGTAGTACTCGAAGGAGCCGACTTCTTCGATGTCAGCCAAAGCGCCGAAGGGATTGACGTCTGCGACGACATCGAAGGTCTCGCCGTAGAAGCCACCGAGGCCAACCGAGAGGTCGCCGAAGGACTGCGAGTAGGACGCGTCGATCTGGAACTCGGAAGAGATGAAGCCCGAGTTGAGGTCGCCGTCGAACGTGTTGCCGCCGAGATAACCGAACACGTCGAAGACGGCGGTGTAGATCGTCGGATCGAAAGCGTAGGTGCCGTTGATCTTGAGGGCCGAGTCCTCGGCGATCAGGTTCTCGAGCAGGATGCCGCCCATGAGAGCGAAGGCCGTCTCGTCGCTCTCGGAGTCCGTGGTGAGGACATCGAGCTCGTCCGTGAAGAAGCCATTGATGCCGGTAACGCCATTACCATCCGTAAACTCGCGCGAACCGCTGACATCGCGGCTGTCTTCGTCGAAGACGCCCATGATGTACGCGCCACCGAAGCCGCCGGTGTAAGCGAGCTTGGCGATGACGTCCGGGGTGAAGTCGCCGTCGCCGTCGTCTTCCACTGCGAGCGTGCCGGAGAAGCCGTTTGCAGCATAGGTGTAGGAGATGCGGTTGGCAGTGAAGTCGCCCGGCGAGAAGGTCGAGTCGGTCAGGAGACCGTCTTCGATGCCGCCGTCATTGTGCGACCAGGTCGAGTCGAGGTAGCCGATCGTGAGGCCGCCGAGCTGAATGTAGGCTTCCGGAGCGGTGAATTCGCCGTCGCCCGTGTTGCCGGTGCCGTCGCCCGAAAGCGAGTTGTTGGTCGCCTGAACGCGGATCTTCGCGCGCAGGGTGCCGAGCTCGGTCTCTTCGCGGGCATCGAAGTCGATGCGGGCGCGTGTGCGCGTCTTGAAGTTGTAGTCGTCGTCGCCACCGTCGTCGGGATCGGTGTTGAACTGCTCATCAGCAGCTTCGAGACGCATACGGACGTATCCCGAGATCTTCAGGCAGGTTTCGGTGCCGGGGATGTAGAAGAAGCCCGTGCCGTAGACGTCGCAGACGCGGACGTATTCGACCGGCTCGGGCTCGACCATAACGACGGCGTCCGCAGCGCGGGCGCCGGTGACTGCGACGAGTGCCGCAGCGGATCCGAGCAGGATGCTCTTGATGTTCATGTCCTGACCTCCAGTCAAGTTAATAGGTTAGGGTTGGGCCTTGTTATGAAGGACAAAACCTTCCCTGCCCCATCCCCTGCGTCGAAAGTCCGAAGCACGAGCGGCCCGCGTTCTTTCTGGAGTGACCTTTATTCAGACGGCCGACCGATGCAATCACGGAAACGCCATATGCGCCGTCCTGCAGCGCTTTGGACACACCCCTGTTGCGTCAAGGACACGATTTGATTCACCCCCGGTTTACCATGATGAAGAAAGGGTTAATTTTGGTGCCCGCAGGGCGAGAAAAGGGCGAGACTCCAGTGATTCCGGCAGGAATCGGATAGCGGGATGGCAAGCTGCAGCAGCACACCTCGCATTCTTGGCGCGTGGGGGCTTGCTTGAGCCCTTACGTTCGCTGCCGCAGGTTCGCGTGACGAACGAGGAGAACGAGATGGCGATCTACGCGCTTGATGGACAGGCTCCCGATATGGCCGAGGACGGCACGATCTTCGTCGCCGACGGCGCGCGCGTGATCGGACGGGTACGGCTCGCCCGTGGCGTCGGCATCTGGTTCGGCGCAGTGCTGCGCGGCGACAACGAGTGGATGGAGATCGGCGAGGGAACGAACGTTCAGGACAATGCCGTGCTCCACAGCGATCACGGCTTTCCGCTCTCCATCGGCGCGGACTGCACCATCGGGCATGGCGCGATTGTCCACGGCTGCACGATCGGCGACAATTCGCTGGTCGGCATGGGGGCGACCATCCTCAACGGCGCGCGGATCGGCCGGAACTCGATCGTCGGCGCCAACGCGCTGGTGACCGAGGGCAAGGTCTTTCCCGACAACGCGCTCATCGTCGGCTCGCCTGCCAAGGTGGTGCGCGAGCTCGACGACTCGGCAGTGGCGGGTCTTGCGGCGTCCGCCGCGCACTATAGAGAGAACGCGGCGCGCTTCAGGAACGGGCTCGTCCGGCTCGACGGCCCCGCGAACAAGGACTGACTGCATGACCGCCGGTTCGACGACGCTCGACAAGCCTCTTCTCTTCTCCCCCCTCGCCCGATCGCTTCCCGCCACAGTGCCCTTCGTCGGGCCGGAAGCCCTGGAGCGGCGATTCGGGGTCCACTTCAAGGCGCGGCTCGGCGCGAACGAGAGCGTCTTCGGCCCTTCGCCGAAAGCCGTCGCGGCAATGGCGGAGGCTGCCGCGAAAAGCTGGGCCTACGGCGACCCGGAACAGTTCGAGCTGAAGGCGGCACTTGCGGGGCATCTCGGCGTAAAGGCCGCCAACATCACCGTCGGCGAAGGGATCGACGGGCTTTTTGGGCTGCTCCTCCAGGTGGCAACCTCGAGCGGCGACCGGGTGCTCTCCTCGAAGGGCGCCTATCCGACCTTCGCCTATCACGTCGCGGGACATGGAGCGCTGCTCGACACAGTGCCCTACCGCGACGCACGTCCGGCGATCGGGCAGGATATCGACGCGCTCGTCGAGACGGCACGGCGGACGCGGCCGAAACTTCTCTACGTCTCCAACCCCGACAACCCGACCGGGTCCTGGGTCGCGAAGGATTTGATCGAGCAGCTGATCGCCGACGTGCCGGAAGAAACGATCATCGTCCTCGACGAGGCCTACAGCGATCTCGCGCCGGCAGCGGCGCTGCCGGACATCTCGTTGGTGCGGCCGAACCTCCTGCGTTTCCGCACCTTCTCGAAGGCCTACGGCATGGCCGGCGTGCGCGTCGGCTATGCCATCGGCGAAGCGGACACGGTGCGGCAGTTCGATAAGGTGCGCAATCATTTCGGCGTCTCGCGCATCGCTCAGGCAGGAGCGATGGCAGCGCTCAGTGATTCCGGCCATCTGTCGTCGACGATCTCGCGCATCGTGGCTGCGCGCGACCGGCTCTCAGAGATCGCCCTCGAGGCGGGCCTTGTTCCACTGCCGTCGGCGACGAATTTCGTCGCCATCGACTGCGGGCGGGACGGGGATTTCGCGCGGGCGCTGCTCGCGGCCATACTTCAGGAGGGTGTCTTCATCCGGATGCCGGGCATCGCCCCGCTCGACCGGATGATTCGCGTCACCGTCGGGACCGACGAGGACCTGGCGTTGTTCGCCGCCGCCTTGCACACGTCGCTGGCGCAGCTCGGCCGATAGCCGCCCGTCGGAGGCGAAGAGCGGCGGCTTCGTAAAGCTCAGTGAAAGGTCAGCCATTCGCGTGCCGCGCGCAGCGCCTTGGCGAGATCTGCCTTCGAGAGCTGTGCGGCGATCTCCTGGCGGTGATAGGCGGCATCCTCTGCGCCGTTGCGATCCGCGAGATTGAAGTACATGTGCGCCGACACGAGGTCGACCGCACCGTCGCGGCCCGAGGCGTGGAGGATGCCCATCTGGAAGAGAACGTCTGCGCTCGGCTGGAAACTGGCGCCGATCGTGCCGGTCGAAAGTTCGGAAAAGTCGAGGCGTGCCATGGTCTTGATCCCTGTCTCTCTGGTTTCGGTCCGGCGGGTTGGCCCCGCGCTGTTTCGATAGGGACAGGATGCCGGACGCGCTTGAAGGGGCGATTAAAAGGCGTGGCTAATTTGAGTTAAATGGCTTGGTCATCTTTCGATAACATGTGGCGTTGCCATCGCCGGAAGAGCCTGTTGCAGAAGGCTTTGCCGATCGTCTTAAGACATTGCTAGCAATGCGGAGGCAACGCTTTCGAAACCATCCGCATCGATCGGCGTGTCGAAGACGTCTCGGCCCAGGAGAGAGCCGCTGCAGCGGCGTTGGAAATTTCGCGGCCGCACAGATCGCCTCGAAGATTCGCTTTGTCATGCGTCGAGGAGTGGATTACTCTTACGTCAAGGGAAGCCGAGAGAACGGTCAAGCCGTCGACGGCGTCCCTCCAACGCGTCGCCGGCCGGCGACGATCTCGGGGAGGATATCCATCATGACGTTCATCGCATCGAAGCGGATCGCATTCACGCTGGCCGCCATCGGGCTTACGTTTTCGGGCGCGATCTCCGGCGCCAGCGCGGCGGAGCCCGTTGTCGGCAACTGGAAGACGGCAAGCGGTGAGACGGCGAAGATCGCGGCGTGCGGCGGCGCCTACTGCATCACGCTCGCGACCGGCAAGTTCAAAGGCAAGCAGATCGGCCGCATGAGCGGGACGGGCGGCTCCTACTCCGGCGAGATCATGGACCCCGCCGCCGACAAGACCTATTCCGGTAGTGCCGAGGTGTCCGGCTCCGCCATGAAGCTCACCGGCTGCGCGCTGAAGGTCTTCTGCAAGACGCAGAACTGGTCGAAGCAGTAGGCTCGACGCGTGTTCGAGCATCGACTGTTCAACGTCGTCATCCCGGCCGCGTGCCGGTATGACGACGTTCTGAAGAGGCCATCCTCGTCGACTTTCGGCGATGCGTTCCCGGTCGCTTAAACTACCGCGCCCGCTGGCCGAACAACACCTTCTGCGCATCCTTGTCGTCGGCAAGATTGGCTCTGCGTTCGGCGCCGAGCGCGAGGCCCCGCTCCACTGCCGGGCGGGCCTTCAGGGCCTCAAACCAGCGCTTGAGGTTCGGGAACTCCTCGAGGTCCTGGCCCTGGTTCTTGTGGGGCACGACCCAGCCGATGGCGGCCATGTCGGCGATCGAGTAGTCGCCGCCGAGGAACTCGGTCTTCGCGAGCCGCCTGTCCATGACGCCGTAGAGGCGATGGACCTCGTTGGTGTAGCGGTCGATGCCGTACTGGATCGGCTCGGGGGCGTATTGGCGGAAGTGGTGCGCCTGGCCCGCCATCGGGCCGAGGCCGCCGACCTGCCAGAACAGCCATTCCTCGACGGCGACGCGGGCGCGCTCCTCCTGCGGATAGAACTGCCCGAACTTGCGTCCGAGATATTGCAGGATGGCCCCGGATTCGAAGACCGAGATCGACTCGCCCCCCGGCCCGTCCGGATCGACGATCGCGGGCATCCGATTGTTCGGCGCGATGGCGAGGAAGGACGGCTCGAACTGCTCACCCTTGCCGATGTTGACGTAGCGCACGGCGTAGGGGACGCCGACTTCTTCGAGAAGGATCGAGACCTTCCAGCCGTTCGGCGTCGGCCAGTAGTAAAGCTCGATCGGCGTTCCTTCGGTCGCGGCCATTTTGATGCTCTCCGGTGAGACAGGTGGTTGTTCGCGCCGTAAGCTAGCGCCGGAGCGAACCGGCGCAATCTCGTCGCGCTCGACGGAGCGTTCACGTTTGGAACCGATGCACCCTCGCGTTCCGAGCCTTTCGACAATCGCTGGAGTGCCGTCTTTCGCCGGTCGCAGGTCACGACTAAGAAGGGGGTATGACGGAACTCTCCCAAGCCAGAACCATCCCGATCTTCGCGACGCCCGAGGCCTCGCCCGGGCTTCTCTTCAACGATGCACAGGCGGCCGTCGCCGAGCTTCGCCGGCTCTACGAGCGCGCCGTCGCCTTCCTCAGAGAGGGTTTCGAGACGGTGCTTGCGACCGGCGAGACGGCTGTGCGCTATCGCGCCTACTATCCGCGGGTCTTCCTCGTCACCGACAGCCATGCGCGGATCGACAGCCGCCTCGCCTTCGGCCATGTACCGGGTCCCGGCAGCTACGCGGCGACCGTGACGCGTCCGGACTTCTTCGAGAAGTATCTTTCCGAGCAGATTGCGCTCTTGATGCGCAATCACGGCCAGCCGGTCTCGATCGGGGATTCGGGAACGCCGATCCCGCTGCATTTCGCCTTTCCCGAAGGCTCCTATGTCGACGGCGCATCGGCCGAGAAGCTCGACAAACCCTTGCGCGACATCTTCGACGTGCCCGACCTTGCCTCGACCGACGACCGGATCGTCAACGGGAACTACGATCCCCTGCCGGGCGAGCCGATGCCGCTCGCGCCCTTCACGGCGCAGCGCGTCGACTATTCGCTGCACAGGCTGACGCACTACACCGCGACGAGCCCGTCGCATTTCCAGAACTACGTGCTCTTCACGAACTACCAGTTCTACATCGACGAGTTCTGCATGATGGCGCGCGAGTGGATGGCAGAAGGCGGCAAGGGCTACACGGCCTTCGTCGAGCCGGGCAACCTCGTGACGCTGCCGGGATCACGTGAACCGGCCGGCGGCATGGCGCCGCTGCGCCTGCCGCAGATGCCGGCCTATCACCTGAAGCGAGAGCGCGACGCCGGCATCACCATGGTCAACATCGGCGTCGGGCCGTCCAACGCCAAGACCATCACCGACCACATCGCTGTGCTCCGGCCCCACGCCTGGCTGATGCTCGGCCACTGCGCGGGGCTTCGCAACAGCCAGGAGCTCGGCGACTACGTGCTCGCCCACGCCTATGTGCGCGAAGACCACGTGCTCGACGCGGACCTGCCGGTCTGGGTGCCGATCCCGCCGCTCGCCGAGGTCCAGGTCGCTCTGGAGGAGGCCGTTGCCGAGATCACCGGACTGTCCGGCTACGAGCTGAAGAAGATCATGCGCACGGGCACGGTCGCGACGATCGACAATCGGAACTGGGAACTGCGCGACCAGACCGAGCCGGTCGAGCGGCTGTCGAGGTCTCGCGCGATCGCGCTCGACATGGAATCGGCGACGATCGCGGCCAACGGCTTCCGCTTCCGCGTTCCCTACGGAACACTGCTCTGCGTCTCCGACAAGCCGCTGCACGGCGAATTGAAACTGCCGGGCATGGCGACGGACTTCTACAAGCGGCAGGTCGCGCAGCATCTTCGGATCGGCATACGGGCCATGGAGAAGCTTGCCGAAATGCCGCCGGAGCGGCTGCATTCGCGCAAGCTGCGCTCGTTCTTCGAAACCGCGTTCCAGTAGGGTGCCGAGCGAAACATCTTCTCCGGCGACCTCCTCCGGAACGCGTTTCGTCGGGCGGGCGATCTTCGGAGCGGCAATGCTGGCCGTCGCCGCAGGCCTCGGTTTCGCCGTGCTGGGAGGCTTCTTCGGCGACCGGCATCCGTTGCTGGACACGCTGGCGCATTTTCGGGCGCATGCCTGCGTCGCACTGCTCTTCGCCGCCATCGCCCTCTGCCTCGTCCGCCTCTGGGCCGCAGGCCTCGCCGCGCTGGCGCCCGCCTGCCTCGGGCTCGTCACGGTCGCTCCCTTCATGCTGCCGGCTGACGCACCTCCGAGAACGGAGGAGACGGGGCCGCGCTACACACTGCTGCAGCTCAATCTGCGCTGGGATCTCGAGGATACCGCGCCGACGCTCCGACTGATCGGCGAGCTTGCGCCCGATGTCGTCGCCGTCCAGGAGATGACGGGAGAGTGGCAGGACGCCTTCGAAAGCATTCGCCAGCGGTACCCTTATCAGTTCTTCTGCGCCCCGCCGCGCTTTGAGGGTGATGTCGCCATCCTGTCGCGCCGCCCATTCGTCGAGGGCGACACCGGCGTCTGCGACGTCCTGAGCGCGTTTGCCGCGCGGCGCATCGACTTCAACGGAGTGCAGGTGATCGTCGGCTCGGAGCATCTGCGATGGCCCTGGCCAGGGGAGCAATGGCGCCAGATCGACCGGGTCGCGCCGCGGCTCGCCGCCCTCGGCGATCCGCTGGTCATTGCCGGGGACTTCAATGCGACGCCCTGGAGCGCGGCGATCCGTGCCTATGCCGCGGCGAGCGGAACGCGGACCGTGCCCGGCGTCGGCCCGACCTGGTTCGTCCACGGCCTATCCGATACGCTTGCGCGCTTCGTCGGCCTGCCGATCGACCAGGTCCTCGTTTCGCAAGGGGTCAACGTCGTCTCCGTAGAGCGCCCCGTGGGGACGGGATCGGACCACCTCCCGGTTCTGCTGACCTTCACCCTCGCGCTCGGCGGACTGCCGGAGCCGAGTATCCAGACCGTCGAACGCACGCCAACGCTAAGGGGCGACCAGCAATAAGCTCAGTCACGACTTCCGGTTTTGAAGACCACCTGAAATCTCTCCTTCAGTATGTGAGGGGAAGACGCGTGGACATCCGGTCTTTTGCATGGCTCACTGACGATCGTCATCATGGACTGGAGGCTGTCTTGAGCGCCATCTATCGAATGAATTACTCCGGGCGAAACGGGGGCGCGGGCGGAGTGATCTACCTCGGCCATTCCGCTATCGCCGGGGCCGATCAGGCCGGCACGGTCTACGAGGGGTCCTATGTCGAGGAGAACGGCCGGATGCGGGTCTCGCTCAACCTCACGGTCCCTGCCGGCACGAAGCTTGCCTCGGGCAAGGAGGTTCACCAGGCCACCGTGATGCCGATGACCGGAGAGTTTCCGTTGAACTTCGCGAACGGGCAGAAGCTCACGATGTTCATCTGGGGCAATCCGGTGAACGTCGCCTTCGAGAAGATCCGCGATCTGCCCTGACGGCGGCGCTTATGCGGCCTTCGCGCGGCCGGGAGCCGCGTGCCGCGCTGCGGAGGACTTGCCCCCGCGCGTTGCGCCACGGTTGATCTGGAAGCTTTCGACCATCATCGAGAGTTCGTTCGCCTCGTCCAGAAGCGTATGGCAGGCGGCAGTCGCCTGTTCGACCATCGTGCCGTTCTGCTGGACCACCTTGTCCATGAGAGTCAGCGCCTAATTGACGCTGCCGAGGCCTGCCGCCTGCTCCTGCGCGGAATGATCGATGCTGGCGACGAGGCCGTCGATGAACGTCACCTGGTCGGACATGCGCTGCAGCGCCTGTCCGGTCTGGCCGACGAGCGCGACGCCGCTTTCCACCTGACCGCGGGAGGTGAGGATGAGGCCCTTGATCTCCTTGGCGGCTTCCGCCGATCGCTGGGCAAGGCCGCGGACCTCCTGCGCGACGACGGCAAAGCCCCTGCCCGCTTCGCCCGCCCGTGCTGCCTCGACACCGGCGTTCAATGCGAGGAGGTTCGTCTGGAAGGCGATCTCGTCGATGACGCCGATGATCTTGCCGATCTTGTCCGACGACTGCTCGATCTCGCTCATGCCGAGCACGGCCTGTTCGACGATCTCGGCGGACTTGCGGGCGTCCGTCGTCGTCGTCGTCATGGCCTTCGCCGCCTTCTGCGAGTCGGTCGCCGTCTGGCGGACGGTCTTGGTGATCTCGCTGAGTGCCGAGGTCGTCTGGATCAGGCTTTCGGCCTGCTGCTCCGTGCGCTTGGCCAGATCGTCGCTCGCCTGCGCGAGATCGTTGGAGCCGACGCGGATGCCTTGCGCCGTCTCGGTGATCTTGCCCATGACCTCCTCGACCTGAATCAGGGCCTTGTTGAAGTTGGACTTGAGGGCTTCCATCTTGGCCGGGAAGCCTTCTGCGATGCGATAGGTGAGGTCGCGATTCGACAGGGCGACGAGCGCGCGGTCGAGCGAATCGATCGCAGCCGCTTCGGCCTTCGCGGCGACGGCCGCAGCTTCGGCGGCGAGGATGCGCTCGTTGATGTCGATGAGCGAGCCGCAGGCCCGTATGGTCTTGCCATCGGCCGAATGACGGCAGCCGCCGGTGGCGCGAAACCAGGAATAAGTGCCGTCCTTCTTCTTCAGGCGGTATTCGGCGTTGTAGCGCACGGCTCCGCTGCGGTCGGACAGGTGGTTGGTGAAGGCTCCGAATGTCGCGGCGATGTCGTCGGGATGCAGCCGGTCGGACCAGGACTGCACGACGTTCGGAAAATCGGTGACGCCGGAAAAGCCGACAAGACGACGGAACTCAGGCGACCATGTCCAGCGGCTTTGGGGATGCATGGCATCCGCCTCGAACAGGACCGCCTCCCAGAGCCCGACGCCGCAGGCGTTGTCGAGCACGTCCCAGCGCTCCTGCATTTCCTGATGGCGCGCCGCCTCCTCAGAGCTCTGCTTCGAACGGCCGCCAAATGGAAACATCGTATTCCCCCGTCATCGCCCAGCCTCGGACCCGAGCCCGGCGCAGCGCACGCCGCGCGCAAAACCTGCCGCTGCTGTGCGGGCTGACTTTGTGCATTTATGGTAAAGACGGAGTTAATCCTCAGCCGGGGCAACGCAGCATCGTTTTCTCGCAATGGATATTCATTATATTTGGCAGGACTTCGAAAAGCGCTCGGTCGTCGCGCTTGGCCGATCGCATAGGGTCATATCGACCGACCGTCGACGCGCTGCACCTTGTCTTCGGTCGCCGTTCCGCTCTCCACGATCGAGCCTTCCGCTACATCGTCTGGTAAACTGGCCCCTCGCCGCCCTGCGGAGGGACCCAGTTAATGTTCTGGTTGGGATCCTTGATGTCGCAGGTCTTGCAGTGGACGCAGTTCTGAGCGTTGATCACGAACTTCGGATCGCCGCCCTCGGACCCATCGGCCTCCACCCACTCGTAGACGCCGGCCGGGCAGTAGCGCTGCGATGGGCCGGCATAGACGTCGTGCTCGGAGCGCTTCTGGAGGTCCCAGTCCTTCACCTGGAGATGGACCGGCTGGTCCTCTTCGTGATTGGTGTTCGACAGGAAGACCGAAGAGAGGCGATCGAAGGTGAGCTTGCCGTCGGGCCGGGGGTAGGCGATCGGCTGGTGTAGATCCGCCGGCTCGGTCGAGGCATGATCGGGCTTGCCGTGGCTCATCGTTCCGAACAGCGACATGCCGAAGAGCTGGTTCGTCCACATGTCGATGCCGCCGAGGGCGACGCCGAGCGCGGTGCCGAACTTCGACCAGAGCGGCTTGACGTTGCGCACGGGCCTCAGGTCGCGGCCGATGGAGGAGGCGCGCCAGCCGTTCTCATAGTCCGAAAGCCGGTCGTGCGCCCTGCCCGCCTTGATCGCGTCGAAAGCGGCGTCCGCCGCCTGCATGCCCGACGCCATCGCATTGTGGACGCCCTTGATGCGCGGCACGTTGACGAAGCCGGCCGTGCATCCGATCAGCGCACCACCGGGGAAGACGAGCCTCGGGACCGACTGGTAGCCGCCCTCCGTGATCGCCCGCGCGCCGTAAGCGATGCGCTTGCCCCCGGCCAGGAGCTCGGCGATGTCGGGATGCGTCTTGTAGCGCTGGAACTCGTCGAAGGGCGATAGATAGGGATTCTTGTAGTTGAGGTGCACGACAAAGCCGACATAGACTTGGTTGTTGTCCAAATGGTACAGAAACGAACCGCCGCCGGTCTTCATGTCGAGCGGCCAGCCGAAGGAATGCTGGACCAGGCCTGGCTTGGCCTTTGCCGGATCGATCTCCCAGAGCTCCTTGATGCCGATGCCGAATTTTGCCGGCTCGCGACCCTCGTCGAGGCCGTAACTGCGGATGAGGCTCTTGGCCAGAGAGCCGCGGACGCCCTCGCCGATGAAGACGTACTTGCCGAGCAGCGCCATGCCGCGCTGGTACATCGGGCCGTGGCTACCGTCCTTGAGAATGCCCATGTCGCCGGTCGCGACACCGACGACCGCGTTCGATTCGTCGTAGAGAATCTCGGTCGCGGCAAAACCCGGATAGATCTCGACGCCGAGCGCTTCCGCCTTTTCCGCCATCCACTTGCAGACGAGGCCGAGCGAGACGACGAAATTGCCGTGATTGTCCATCAGCTTGGGCATCGCCCAATTCGGCAGCCGAACACCCCCCTGCGCGCCGTAGAAGTAGAACCGGTCCTCCGTCACCTTCTGGCGGATGGGCGTCTCCTCCTCGCGCCAGTCGGGCAGGAGCTCGTCGAGAGCGGACGGGTCGAGCACGCAGCCGGAAAGGATGTGTATGCCGACCTCGGCAGCCTTCTCGATCACGACGACGGTGAGCTCCGGATCGCGCTGCTTCAACCGGATGGCCGCGGACAGGCCTGCAGGGCCCGCACCGACGATCACGACGTCGAATTCCATGCTCTCGCGCTCGGGCATCGTCTCGGCCTCGGTCATGCGGAGTGTCTCCCTCGTCGTCCTGTCGATGCAGCTTCGGCTTCGTCGGCAGCACGTGACGCCGACGAAGCCATTTAGAATAGGTCGAAGCTGACGGACACATAGAATATTCGACGTCTTACGTAAACGTCAATTTAGGCGCGCCGTTTGAAGTTCTGGAATGTGCGACAATACGCACGGGATGTGTCCCGATCCCTGTCGGCGATTAGCGCTTCGCCCTCCTCCGCCTCCCTCAACCCGGTTTGCGCCTCTTCCTCGCCGCACGCTTCTTCGCGCCCTCCAAGCCCTCGTCGATCGCGGGAACGCCCGTCTTGCCTCCGCTGCGAATGTCGGCCCGGCGCAGAGCATCGCCGAAGTCGAGGCCCGTCAACGCCTCGATCTCGGCCACCGTCGATAGGAATTCCGAAACGCGAGCGAGTTCGTCCGGGTCGCCGAAGGCTTCGGCGCCGCGATCCGGATCGAGGAGCATCGCCTCCGGCATCGTTTCGATCAGCGGCCGCTGGTCGGCAACGAGGGCCACGGCCTGGAGATCGCCCTCGCTCGCCCAGACCGCGATCTTCCAGAACCGCATCGGCACCTTGGCCTCGAAGCGGTAGACGGGATCGGTCTCGGCGAAGATCGGGCCGGCGAAGACGCTGATCCGCCGCCGGTCCGTGACCGCGTTGCGCAGCACATAGGTCTCCACCGCCCGCCAGCGGAGCTTGCCTTTCGATCCCGGCCGGTTGAGCGCGCTGCCCTGGTTGAAGAAGCCGAGTTGCGGGGCGGCGTTCGTATAGAAGAAGGTGTCGCGCTCGGCGGCGACGGCTTCCTCCTCGACGCCCCAGGCCGGGTCGCCGCGCATGATGATGTGTCCCTTCTGGAACATCCGCGCGATGCGCCCCGGCGCGGTCGCCTTCGGGAAGCCCGCCACGATCTGCTTCTCGTAGAAGGGCCGGTTCATCTGCTCTTCGGGCCGAATGCGGCGGTCCGGTCGGAAGTCGTCGCTCGCTTCCGCCCCTTCGGCGCCAGCATCGCGACCTGCTGCGCCAAGGCTCTCGACGCCGAGATCGGCGAGCGTCGGGGCGTCCTTGACGGTCTTGTCCTCGCGGTTGACGGCCTTGGCCCTTGCCCCGTCGATGTTGCAGGCGGTGACGAGCGCCAGCCGCCGATCGGCATTCATGAGGATGGAGAAGTGGTGGTAGCGCAGCTCGTTCGGATCATCCCCCTCCGCCGCGCCCAGCACCTCCGCCAGCCGGAACGGGACCTTGGACGTATCGGGCATCGGCACCACGAAGCCTGAGATGAAGCCCGGCTCGTAGCCGGCGCGATCGGAGAAGTCCTCCTTGGTCCGGGCGCCGGCTTCCGAGCCGGCCCTGGGGCGAGGTGTCTGGTCTATCGGTTCCGCTACCCTTGGTTCAGGCCCGGCGGCCGGACGGTCGAAAAGCGGCGCGCGCACGCTGATCTCGATCGGAAACGTCCAGGTGATCGAGCCGTCGGCGTTCGTTCGCGGTCCAGCGGCGATCTGTGCCGAGGCAGCGTCGGTCCTCTTCGGCTCCGGCGGGACCTCTTCCCGGCCGCTCACCGCCGCGCCTGCGCTTTCGCCGGCACGCCGCGGCGCATCCCAGAGCCGGATCGCCTTGTCCAAGGCGGCGGACGTCACGCGATCCTGCACCGGCGCACGCGTCTTCGCATCCCGCACGATCGCGCTGATGCGCACCCCCTCGTTGATCTCGCGCGGCAGCATCCGCCCGTTGCGGCCGACCTCCTCGACGAAGGGTCCGCCCCAATGATGGAGGGCGATCGGCTCCCAGTCGTTGTTGCAGACGGGTGAGCCGGACGAGCCGGGCTCGGTGTCGGCGATGTAGTGCAGTACCTCGTTGGTCTCGTCGCGGGAGACGAGGCGGTTCTCGCGCAGGACGACCTCCTTGAAGCGGCCCGCAGGGTGCTGGATGATGTTGGCGACTTCGCCCAGCATGTGCTTGTCGGAAGCGTCCGAGAGCGGGACATAACCGAACTCGTCGAGCGACCTCGGGCCGTCCAGCTGCTCGCCGACACCTACCAGCGTATAATCGAGACCCTCGATCGTGTCGGTGAGGAAGACGCGCGGATCGAGCGCGAAGCGGGAAACGATGAGCGTCGCGTTGCGCGAATCGGCTTCGTAGTCGAATTCGAGGCAGAGTTCGGCGGCGGCCTCTGGACTACCGATGACGTGGTGGTTCGTCAGGAAAAGCCCCGGCGCGACGAGGAAGCCCGAGCCGAGCCCGCCGCGGCGATTGCGGAAGGCGACACGCGCCACGGCATCGGCGACGCGGCGCCCGAGATCGAGAAACGCGACGCCGACGAAGTCGAAGGTGGGGCCGATCAGCTTCTCCGGCCCGCCCTCCTTCTGGGCCTGCAGCGTCTCGCGCCCATCCTCCGGCGCTTCGGCAGCGGCTGCGGCGTCAATCCCCATTGCGACGTAGCGCGCCTCCTGACGAGACAGCCCGGTCTTCGTCTGCAGCCGGTCGATCCGGCGTTCGGGATCGGTCTCGGCCGCCAGCGGATTGCCGTTGGCGATGTGCGCCATCGACGAGGCGATGGTGCCGCCGGCCTGTGCTATGCGCTGGCGGACCACATCCGTCAGCGCGGCGGGATAGGATTTCTCCGTCATGCCGACCCCCCGATCGCTTTCATGCCCCTGCGGCACAACCAAGCGGAATGTCGACGCACCGGATGCCTAAAGCAAGTCGAAAACCGCGGCTTCCTGCGGAAAGACTGACACAAAACTGTAATTGTCGATGCCGTCCGCAAGTATAGGCTCAGAGAGCCGCAGGATCGTTTCTGCGCACCCGGCGGCTCGGTAACGAGTCCCTCCTTGCCCGCCGACGGACGGCTCGAAGAACCGTCACGGAACAAGCCGACCTTTTCTCCTCGCGCTTCAGGGCGAAGGAACCCTATAGATGCACCCGACGTCGGCAGGGCCATGGAACCGGAGGAGGCGGGCATGAGACAAGCATCGGTCGCAGCGCTTCTCGATTGGTATGCCGAAGCCGGCGTCGATGCGGTGATCCTCGACA
>JACMIV010000213.1 GCA_014380965.1 Rhizobiaceae bacterium
ATGCCGCGCGCCGGGCGCGTGCCGCCATTCCGCTTCCCATGCCGTCGGTCCGCAGCAATTCGCAAAGTGCCAATCCGTTCGCGGCCGACGTGCCGGCACGACCATCGGCCGGAACCGCGCCGGAATCAGGTACCGTCGAACGCGCGCCGCTTCCGCCCGCCCTCGATCTCGAAAATCCCGTGCCTCCACCGACAGAACCGCCGGCGGACTTCCAGTCGCTGCCCGGCGTTCAGGCTCCGTTGAGGTTCTGACCGAACTCAGCGGAGCTGAGGTCCGGCGCCGGGCGGCTTTCGAGCGCCTCGGCAAGAACGAAGAGGCGGATGGCGGAGGAGAGATTGGTCCCAGCGATGCGGGCCGTATCGATCGAGGCGACGAGCGCTGCCAGCGAAAGCCGGCGCCCCGCCGCAATCGCCTGGAGACGCGACCAGAAGGCATCCTCGACGCTGATCGACGTGCGGTGGCCGCGAATGGTGATCGAGCGTTTGACGATCATGGGGTGACGCGGGCCGCGCCGGTTCCGAACCGCCGAGCTCTTCGGCAACTCCCCTCTGCCGTGGCGGGCAGCACCTCCTCAAGGGGGGCGAACAGCCAGCTAGCACAGCTTCGAGCAGTTTCAGATATGGAAACCCTCCAGGGGAACGGTGACGTTTCGATCTCCCCCCTTGAGGGGAAGATGCCCGGCAGAGCGGAGGGGGGTTGCCGAAGAGCGCGAGGGTCGACGGCGGGTGCGTCCATTGCCGTCAGCGTTCGTCGCCGGCTTCACCGGTCACGCCGCGTTTCATCCCGTCGAGGCGCGCCTCGGCACGCGCGGTTTCGCTCCGTGCCTTCGTCTTCAACGCTTTGGGAAGTCCGAATGCGATCCTGTTGGCATCCGCGAGCTCTTCTCGGCCCGTCCTTGCGGCTCGCTTGCGCGCCTGGCGGAGATTGACGATCTCGGCCATTGCGCGCTCAGGTCTTCTTGCGGAACGCGTCGAGCGAGACGACCTCGGCAGGCTTCTTGTCCGCGCCGGTCGCACCATCCGACTTCCCGGTGTCGTGGCTGGCATCCTTGGCCTCGATCTTGGCGGGAAGCTTGGCCGGCGCCTGCGAGCGCTGCGGTTTTGCGACTTCCTTGAGAGTCGGCGGCGCGATCGGCAGGCGCGCGTCGTCCACCGAGCCGTTCGCGGCCTCGACCTCGCGCACATCGAATTCGAGCTCGAAATTCACTGCCGGATCGTAGAACCCGCGGATCGCTGCAAAGGGGATCAGCAGACGCTCGGGAATGTCGGAGAAGGAGAGGCCTACCTCGAAGGACGTATCGGTGACGGCGAGGTCCCAATACTGGTGCTGGATGACGATCGTCATCAGCTCGGGATACTTCTCGCGCAAGCGCGAAGAGATTCGAACGCCCGGCGCAGAGGTCAGGAAGGTGATGAAGAAGTGGTGCTCGCCGGGAAGCCCCGTCTTGATGACTTCGGTCAACACCTTCCGAATCACGCCGCGCAAAGCGTCCTGCGCGAGAATGTCGTAGCGGATTAGATCCTGACCCATGGTTGCGTCTCTGACCGCCTGTTCTGAAGCCCGCCAAAGGCGGCCGGGCCAGATGAATGAAGTGGAGGCTTCTGTTGCCAGGTGCCTCCGGACCCCGCCTGGAAGTGCGAACCCCCAGGGCTTGATTTGAAGCTATCGCACAGCCTTAGGCTGCGAGACGCACTTCCGCATAGTTGTCGTTGGCAACTATTGATAAAGCCCGATAACGGTGGAACAATACCGAACAGCAAACCAAACCTTTCACTGAGCATCGATCCTATTTCGGGCCCGCCTCAAGTCTCGATCCGCGGAATAATCGCTGTCGAGACCTTCGCGAGACTTCAGGTGGACCCGCCCGGTACTGCCCCGGGGTCTACTTCAGCTATTGCGTCTGGCCGTCTACTGTCATAGCTGCGTTGCCGCAGCACGACGAACATAGGTCGATTCAGAATTGCGTTCAAGCCGTTGTCGCAAAGGGCCCCCGGGCGTTCCGGTATTTGCAGACGGCTGTGGCTTCGCGGTGCGGCTGCCCGCTCAGCCGGGCCCAAGCGCCGGCAGCCAGAGGGCGAGGGCGATGAGCGTCGCGAGCAGCACCGGCGGGGTGATGACGAGCCCGACCCTCATGTACTGGCCCCAGGTGATCGTCGTGCCCTTGCCCGCCAGCACATGAAGCCAGAGCAGCGTCGCGAGGCTGCCGATCGGCGTCAGCTTCGGTCCGAGGTCGTTGCCGACGACGTTGGCGTAGACCATCAATTCCTGCGTCAGCGGTGCAAGGTCCGCCCGATCGATGGCGAGCGCGCCGACGAGCGTCGCCGGCATGTTGTTCATGACCGAGGCGAGGATCGCGACGGCAAGGCCGGTTCCGACCGTGGCGAGGAAGTCGCCCTGTCCGGCGAGCCAGACGAGGACGCCGGCTGCAAGATCGGTGAGGCCGGCGTTTCCGAGACCGTAGACGACGAGATACATGCCGATCGAGAAGAGCACGATCTGCCAGGGCGCGCCGATGAGGACCTTCGCGACGTCGACGACCTTGGAGCGCAAGGCGATCGCCACGAGAACGAGCGCGGCCGCGCCGGTCACGAAGGCGATCGGAATGCCGAGCGGGGCGGTGGCGAAATAGGCGACGAGGAGGACCCCGAGGAGCGGAAAGGCGGCACGGAACACGGCCGGGTCACGGATCGCCGCCGAGGGCTGCTCCAATATGCCGACATCGTAGGTCTCGGGCAGGTCGCGTCCATAGTAGAGCCAGAGAACAAGGAGCGTGGCAGCGAGCGAGACGAGGTTCACCGGCACCATCACGGCGGCGTAGCGCGCGAAGGAAATATCGAAATAGTTGGCCGAGACGATGTTCACGAGATTGGAGATCACCAGCGGCAGGCTGGTGGAATCGGCGACGAAGCCGGTCGCGACGATGAAGGCGAGGGCCGCCGTCGGTTGGAAGTCGAGGCGCAGGAGGATCGCAAGGACGATCGGCGTGAGGAGGAGCGCCGCGCCGTCATTGGCGAAGACGGCCGCGATGGCCGCGCCGAGGAGGACGACGAGCGGGAATAGCATGCGTCCGCGCCCGCCGCCCCAGCGCGCCACATGGAGCGCTGCCCATGCGAAGAAGCCGGCCTCGTCGAGGATCAGCGAGATCACGATCAGCGCCACGAAGGTGAAGGTCGCATCCCAGACGATCTCCCAGACGGTGCCGACATCGGCAAGGTCGACGATGCCGAAGAGAAGCGCAACGGCCGCCCCGCCGAGCGCGGACCAGCCGATGCCGAGGCCCCTGGGTTGCCAGATGACGAGAACCAGCGTGGCGAGGAAGATCGCGAAGGCAAGCATGGCGGATATCCGTCTCGTCAGAGGGCGCGCTGGTTGACGCGCTTCGACAGCGCCTCGGCGGTCTCGACGCGCTCGGAATAGCGGTCGGTGAGGAGGGCGGAGCGGCCGCGCGTCATCACGGTGAACTTCATCAGCTCCTCGCAGACGTCGACGATCCGCTCATAGTAGGCGGAGGGCCTCATGCGGCCGGCCTCGTCGAATTCGAGGAAGGCCTTGGCGACGGACGACTGGTTCGGGATGGTGATCATCCGCATCCAGCGTCCGAGGATGCGCATCTGGTTGACGGCGTTGAAGCTTTGCGAGCCGCCGGAAACCTGCATCACCGCGAGCGTCTTGCCCTGCGTCGGGCGCACGCCGCCGAGCTCCAGCGGGATCCAGTCGATCTGCGCCTTGAGGACGCCGGTCATCGCCCCGTGCCGCTCTGGGCTGACCCAGACCATGCCCTCCGACCAGGCCGCAGCCAGGCGAAGTTCGGCGACCTTCGGATGGTCGGGCTCGGAGCCGTCGGGAAGCGGCAGGCCGCGCGGATCGAAGGTCCTCACCTCCGCGCCGAAGAAGGCGAGGAGTCGCCCCGCCTCTTCGGCGACGAGGCGCGAATAGGAGCGCTCGCGGATCGAGCCGTAGAGCACGAGGATGCGCGGGGCATGGGCCGGGGCGCCGGGGCCGGCGAGGGCCTCGACGTCGACCGGGTGGAGCTGCCGGGGATCGACATTGGGAAGATCGGCGATGGGCAAGGATGTCACGAGGATGCCTTCACGACCTCGCCGTCCTCCTTCGTGAAGTCGCCGATCGCGTTCGGCAGGATCTCCAGCACTTTTTCCGAGGGGCGGCAGAGCGCCACGCCCTTCTCCGTCACCACGATCGGCCGATTGATGAGGATCGGGTGCGCCATCATCGCGTCGAGCAGTTCCTCGTCCGAGAGGGCCGGGTCGTCCAGCCCGAGCTCGGCATAGGGTGTGCCCTTTTCGCGAAGGAGCTCGCGCGGCCGCATGCCCATCACGTTAAGGAGTTCGGCAAGCGTCTCGCGGCTCGGCGGCGTCTTCAGGTATTCGATGACCTCCGGCTCCTCGCCGGACTGGCGGATCATCTCCAGCGTGTTGCGCGACGTTCCGCAATCGGGGTTGTGATAGATCGTGACGGACATGGAGCTTTCCTTGCGATGCAGGTGTCAGGCGACGTCTGAACGGCGGAGGGTTGCGCCTTCCAACTGGCCGATCTCGCGGATCTTGGCAGTCAGGCGCGAGCGCTCGAGGCTTGCGATGGGCAGGGCGGTAAAGACCGAGATGCGGTTCTTCATGTAGCGGAAGGCCTGCGTGAAGGCGGCACGCTTCCACATCTCGGTTCCCGTCACGCTGGCAGGGTCCTCGATGCCCCAGTGTGCCGTCATCGGCTGGCCCGGCCAAACGGGGCAGGCCTCGGCCGCCGCGCTGTCGCAGACGGTGAAGACGAAGTCCATCATCGGCGCGCCGGCGGTGGCGAACTCCGTCCAGTCCTTGGAACGTGCCTGCTCCATCGGGTAGCCCAGCTCTTCGAGGACGGAGAGCGCCATCGGATTGACTTCGCCCTTGGGTCGGCTTCCGGCGGAGAAGGCGCGGAACCGGCCCGCGCCGTCCTTGGCGAGGATGCTTTCGGCAAGGATCGAACGGGCCGAGTTGCCCGTGCAGAGGAAGAGGACGTTGAATGCGGCCGAGCGGGTCATCTGCAGATCTCCGGTTCGCAAGGGGTGAGGAGGGCGGCGAGGTCGCCGCAGATTTCCGGTCGCCCGCCGCAGCAGTCCTCGGTGAGAAAGCCGAGAAGATCGCGCATCTGGCCGAAACGGGCGGCGTAGAGAATGCGGCGGCCGTCGCGCCAGGACTGGACGAGGCCGGATCGTTCGAGCGTGGCGAGGTGAAAGCTCATGCGGGTCGGCGGAACGGCGAGCCGATCGGCGATCTCGCCGGATGCGATGCCGGACGGGCCGGCCTTTACCAGCGCGCGGTAGGCAGCGAGCCGGTCGGCATGGGCAAGAGCGGAAAGGGCGGCGACGGCATCCGGATCAGTCATGAGATATATAATACAAGGATAGTCGCAGAGTACAAGCGTTATCGGTTCGAGCCGGGACGACCGGCCTCCGGCGATGCCGCGGGACCTGCCGCCGCACGACGCTGCAATCTGGCGACCGCGAGAAAGCACAGGGCGCCGCAGGCGGCGAGGCCGGCCAGTGCCGCAAGAGCTGCGCCAGCGCCGAGGCGCTCGATGAGAAAGGACAGGGTGACGGGGGCTGCCGCCGCGCTGACGAGCTGGGCGGACGAGATGCGACCGAGGCGCTCGCCGTAACCGTGGCGACCGAAGAGGGCGAGCGGGAGCGTTCCGCGCACGATGCTCGTGAGGCCGGAGCCGAAGCCGAGGAGGATGGCGAAGGCGGCGGCGCCCGCTACCGTGGGCGCCGCCGCCGCAAGCACCAGCACGGCCACCGGCAGAAGCAGTGCGGCCGCAAGGGTCGCGTCGATCGGGTGGCGCTTCGATCCGCCCGCCATGTTCACGAAACGGACCAGCACCTGCGCCGGCCCGAACAGCGAGGCGACGAGGACGCTCGCGCCGCCGATGCCGACGGAGACGAGCAGCGGCACCAACTGTGCCGAGATGCCGGAGAAGAGGAAGCCCCCGAAGGCAAAGCCCGCGGCGACGAGAACGAGAGCTTTCGCCCTCAACGCTTCGGGAAGCGGCGCGATTTCGGTCTCTGCCGAAGGGGTCGCCAACGGCGCGCGCGCCTCGCCGAAACGCTTCGCACCGCTCCGGAGGGACAGATGCAATGGAACGCAGAGGAGGTTGAGGCAGGCATAGATCGCATAGATCGCCTGCCACGACATCACGCCGAGCAGACCATCCGTCAGCGGCCAGAAAATGGTCGAGGCAAAGCCCGCGATCAGTGTCAGATGGACGATCCGCCGCCGCGCATCGGCGCCCGTCCGTTCCGCCAGAAGCGCGAAGGCGGCGTTGTATTGGACGAAGGGGGAGGCGAGTTCGACGGCGACGACGCCAAGCGCGAAGACGAGACCGTTCGGCGCGGCGGCGACGAGAAGGAGCGCTGCCGCCGAGACCGCGGATCCCGCCGCCATGACGGGCGCTGAACCAAAGCGGTCGATGCATCGGCCGGCGAATGGCGAGATGATTCCGCTGGCGAGGAGGGCCGCGGAGAGGATCGCGAAGACCGACGGAACGGTCCAGCCGAAGGTTGCCGCCATCGACGGGGCGAGAATTGCGAAGGCGTAGTAGAGCGTGCCGTAGCCGACGATCTGGCTGAGGCCCAGCGACCAGACCAACCGGCGAGGCGAGAGACGGTGCAAAACACTCCGGCCGGTCATGGACCCGTCTTTCTAGAAATACCGAAATTAACGACAAGCGGCGGGCCAGCCCGCGCTTTGCGGCGGGGCAGCGTCAGGAGCGGGACACGGAGGACGGCGGTGGCGGGGAGAGTGTGCAGCACTCGGCGACGAGGAAATCGACGAGGCCCTGCATCGCCTCGTAGTCGGCGCGGCAGATCAACGTCGTCGTCTGCCGCTCCTGCGTCACAAGACCTTCGCTCATCAAACGGTGAAGGTGATGGGAGAGGGTCGAGGCGGGCAGACCGAGTTCGTCCTGGAGCCGCCCGACCGCCATGCCGGCACCCCCGGCGCGAACCAGCATGCGGAAGATGCGCAGCCGCGTGGAGTTTCCAAGCGAGTCGAGGCGACGCGAGGCTGTTTCGATATTCATGGAAATAAGGTATCGGGCACAGGCCGGCGAGGCAAGGCTCCCCCGAGCCTATTGAACGCCTCGCCGCTTCCCCGAGCCCGCGAAAAGCAACGGGCCTCAGCCGGCCGTCAGGATCCCGTGACTTCGCCGACTTCCCCGCCGGGCATGAGCTTGGTCTCTTCGCTCACGTTTCGCTGCAGCGTCGGCACGACGGCGGCGAAGTGCTCGTCGAAGGAGTAGCCGGCGCCGCGGACGGTGCGGATCGGGTCGCGCTGCCGACCGCGGTTGATCGCCTTTCGCAGGCGGCCGACATGGACGTCGACCGTGCGCTCGTCGACATAGATGTCGCGGCCCCAGACGCCGTCGAGAAGCTGCTCCCGCGAGAAGACGCGGCCCGGCTGGAGCATGAAGAACTGCAGCAGCTTGAACTCGGTCGGCCCGAGCTTCAACTCGCGACCGGCGCGATAGGCGCGGTGGTTCGCACGGTCGAGCTTGATGTCGCCGGCCGACAGGAGATTCGAGATCTTCTGGGGATGCGCGCGCCACAACAGGCTGCGGACGCGGGCGAGAAGTTCGAGCATCGAGAAGGGCTTCACGAGATAGTCGTCAGCCCCGGTCGTCAGCCCCTGGATCTTCTGCTTCTCCTCGCCGCGGGCGGTCAGCATGATGATCGGCAAGCGCTCGGTCTCGGGGCGGGCGCGCATGCGGCGGCAGATCTCCACCCCCGAGAGGCCGGGCAGCATCCAGTCGAGGATGAGGAGATCGGGCACGTCCTCCTTGAGGCGCAGGTCCGCCTCGTCGCCGCTGGCGATCACCTCTACCTGATACCCCTCCGCCTCCAGATTATAGCGCAGGAGAACGCCGAGGGCTTCTTCGTCCTCGACGACCACGATCCGGGCGTTCATTGTCGCTTACCCTTCCAGACCGGACACCGCGCGGCCCCCGTTCGGGGCAGGCGTCGTCATCGACGGCGTCATGTCGCTCTTCGGACGGTCGATGTCGAGCTGGTCGCCGGTCTTGATGTAGTAGATCGTCTCGGCGATGTTCGTCGCGTGGTCGCCGATCCGCTCGATGTTCTTGGCACTGAAAAGAAGATGCGTGCAGGCCGTGATGTTGCGCGGGTCTTCCATCATGTAGGTGAGCAGCTCGCGGAAGATCGACGTGTACATCGCGTCGATCTCCGAGTCGCCCTCGCGGATTTCCGCGGCGCGCTCGTGATCGCGCGCGGCATAGGCGTCGAGAGCGGTCTTCAGCTGCTCCAGGGCGAGTTCCGAGAGATGCTCGATGCCGCGCACGAGCTTGATCGGCTGCTGGTGATCCTGGACGGCGATGACGCGCTTGGCGATGTTCTTGCCGAGATCACCGATGCGCTCGAGATCGTTGGAGATGCGGATGGCGCCGACGATCTCGCGGAGGTCCTGCGCCATCGGCTGGCGCTTGGCGATGGTCATGACCGCAGCCTCGTCGAGCTCGCGCTGGGCAGCATCGAGGAGAACGTCGTCGGCGACGACGGACTGCGCAAGACCCCAGTCGCCGCGCATGAGGGCGGCGACGGAGCGCTCGACCATCCGCTCGGCCTGACCGCCCATCTCCGAAATACGCCGGACGATGAACTTCAGCTCGTCGTCGTAGGATGTGACGATGTGCTCGTCCATGGCTCTTCTCCTTGTTCCCTGGCCGCGAGACGCTCGTCCCGACGAACCCGGCAGGGGATCATCGCAAGGGAAAAGCTCTTCGCGTGTCTCGATACGATGCAAGGCTCTCGATTCACGCCGGCGCCCACCCGTCTTCACGGGAAAGGATCGCCGTACGCGGCTCCAGACACCGTTTTGCGTCGGACTGCGCCTCGATCAGCCGAAGCGTCCGGTGATGTAGTCCTGCGTACGCTTGTCGTCGGGGTTCTGGAACATCTTCTCCGTCGGTCCGACTTCGGCGATGTTGCCGAGGTGGAACATCGCGGTCATCTGGCTCACGCGGGCGGCCTGCTGCATCGAGTGCGTGACGATGACGATGGTGAAGTTCTGCTTCAACTCGTCGATCAGTTCCTCGACCTTCGCTGTTGCGATCGGATCGAGCGCCGAGCAAGGCTCGTCCATCAGGATCACCTCGGGCGACACCGCGATCGCGCGGGCGATGCAAAGGCGCTGCTGCTGCCCGCCGGAAAGACCCGTACCGGCCTCGTCCAGACGGTCCTTGACCTCCTCATAAAGACCGGCACGGCGAAGGCTCGTGACCACGATCTCTTCGAGATCGGTCTTCGACTTGGCGAGACCGTGAATGCGCGGGCCATAGGAGACGTTTTCGAAGATCGACTTCGGGAACGGGTTTGGCTTTTGGAAGACCATGCCGACTCGGGCGCGCAGCTCGACGACGTCGATGTCGGGGTTGTAGATGTCCTCTCCATCGAGCGTGATCTTACCGCCCACCTTCGCCGAATCGACCGTGTCGTTCATCCGGTTGAGGCAGCGCAGGAAGGTGGACTTGCCGCAGCCCGAGGGCCCGATGAGCGCCGTGACCTGCTTTTCCTGTACGTCGAGGCTGACGCCGTGCAGCGCCTGCTTCGTGCCATAATGCACGGTGACGTTCTCGCCCTTCATCTTGATCGCACGGGTGGCAGGCACGGCAGGGCCCTTGCTCAGCGTCGCTTGAATGTTTTCCATCATTTTTGGCCCACCGGTTACCAGCGCCGCTCGAAGCGGCGGCGAAGAAGGATGGCCGACAGATTCATGACGGCCAGGAAAAGGAGAAGCACGATGATCGCGCCCGAGGTGCGTTCGACGAAAGCACGGTCCGCCTCGATCGACCAGCGGTAGATCTGGACCGGAAGGGCGCTCGACGCGTCGAGCGGATTCGACGGCGCATCCGCCACGAAGGCCTTCATGCCGATGAGAAGCAGCGGTGCCGTTTCGCCGAGGGCATGGGCGAGACCGATGATCGTGCCGGTGAGAACGCCGGGAGCGGCCAGAGGCAGAACGTGGTGGAACACCATCTGCATCTTCGAGGCACCGAGGCCGAGAGCCGCCGCGCGGATCGAGGGCGGCACCGCTTTCAGCGCCGCGCGGGTCGCGATGATGATGGTCGGCAGCGTCATCAGCGTCAGCACAAGACCGCCGACCAGAGAGGCCGAACGCGGCATGCCGAGGTAGCCGATGAAGACGGCGAGTCCCAGAATGCCGTAGACGATCGACGGAACGGCGGCGAGGTTGTTGATGTTTACCTCGATGAGGTCGGTCAGCCTATTCTTCGGCGCGAATTCCTCGAGGTAGATCGAGGCCGCGACGCCGATCGGCAGTGCGAGCACGAGGACGATCATCATCATGAAGAAGGAGCCGACGATCGCAGCGCCGACGCCTGCCGTCTCCGCCCGGCTCGACGCGCCAGAGGTGAACAGGCCGGAGTTGAAATGCTGCTCCATCATGCCATTGCCCTGGAGCGTCCTGATCCAGGCGAGCTGATCGTTCTTGATCGGACGGCGACTTTCGTCGATCGAAACGTCGAATTGGCCTTTCACCACGCTGTCGACCGCGCCCGAGGCGTAGACCCAGACAGGCCGCGTCTGCCCGAGCAGGCTGAGGTCCGCCGCGACCATTCGGCTGAGTTGGATGGCGGCGCCGTCGGACAACAGATCGGCCGCGCGACGCGAAGCCTGACGGTCGTTCGGGTCTACGGCGAGCGTCTTCAAGAGAGCGTCGCGGGCAAGGCGCGCGTAGGGCGCCGGGCGAGCGACGTAGTTCGGGTTTTCGGCGCGTTGATTGTCGGGATCGATCACCTGCTCGTCGAAGGTCACGTCGAGCCGGATTTCCGTCTGCCAGAACGCAGTATAGCCCTGGCTGATGATGCTGCCGAGCAGCAGGCAGAGGAATATGATGCCGACGGAGATCGCGAGGATGCCGTACGTCTTGAATCGGGCTTCGGCAGCGTAGCGCTCCTTCAGACCAATATCCCGTCGCTTCACGGCCTGACTGGGCGCCCTTGCGCCGTCGATGGTCGCGTCGGTCATTCGTACTGCTCCCGATACTTACGGACGATGTAGAGGGCAAAGATGTTGAGGCAGAGCGTGATCACGAAGAGCGTGATGCCGAGCGCGAAGGCGACCAGCGTCTGAGGCGAGTTGAACTCGAGATCGCCGGTGAGCTGGTTGACGATCTTGACCGTGACGGTCGTCATCGCCTCGAAAGGATTGGCGGTGAGGTTCGGGGCAACGCCGGCCGCCAGCACCACGATCATCGTCTCGCCGATGGCGCGGGATGCCGTGAGAAGACAGGCGCTGACGATGCCGGGGAGCGCCGCGGGCAGAATGACCCGCTTGATCGTCTCGGACCGCGTCGCGCCCAGTCCCAGCGATCCGTCGCGCAGGGAGCCCGGGACGGCGGTGATGATGTCGTCGGAAAGCGAGGAGACGAACGGAATGAGCATGATACCCATCACGAGACCTGCCGTCAGCACGCTCTGAGCCTGGATAAAGCTCGCATATTCGCCGGTCAGGATCCCGCTGATCTGCGCCGAGAGATCGCGAAGGAACGGGCCGACGGTGACGAGGGCGAAGAAGCCGTAGACGATCGTCGGGATTCCGGCGAGCACTTCGAGCAGAGGCTTGACCACAGAGCGCACGCCGTAGCTCGCATATTCCGCCATATAGACTGCCGCGAAGAGCCCGATCGGCACTGCGACGACCAGCGCCACAGCGGCGATATAAAGCGTGCCGGCGAGAAGCGGGATCAGGCCGAACTGGCTGTTCGCATCGTTGCCGAATCCAGGGTCCCATGTCAGGCCGAAGAAGAATTCGCTCGCCGGAACGCGGCCGAAGAAGTCGCTCGCCTCGAAGAGCATCGAAAACACGATCCCGACCGTCGTCAGGATGGCGATCGACGACGCGGCGATCAGCATCGACTTGATGACGCCCTCGACCTGATTGCGCGCCCTCAGCCGTACGGCGATCCGGCTGAGCGCGTAGAACACGCCCGCCAGGGACAGGAGGATCACCCCGGCGGCCGTGCCGAAACGCCAGAGGTCCTCCTGACGGTTCTGCTCGATAGCGAGAGAGACCATGTAATCTTCGGTGGAGGAGGCGACTGCGATGCCCCGGCGCTCAAGAAGCGGTCGGAGCTGGTCGACCGGCATCGTCTGAGCCTGTTCCTGCTCCTCGGGCGGAAGGAGCCGAAGCCCGTCCCCGATGGAGCTGACGAGCTCGTAGGCCAATGCGGGGGAAATGCTGCCCTGAACCGGTATGTCGTCCGACACGTTGTTTGCGATCACCGCAGGAGCGACGGACAGCGCAAGCGCGAGAAGCG
This sequence comes from Rhizobiaceae bacterium, assembly GCA_014380965.1. Taxonomy (GTDB): domain Bacteria; phylum Pseudomonadota; class Alphaproteobacteria; order Rhizobiales; family Rhizobiaceae; genus Plantimonas. Next base: position 12,342 of record JACMIV010000213.1, read on the forward strand.
CGAGAGCCGGCAGGACGGCCCAGATGAAAACATAGGCACCGTGATAGCTGGCGCGCGAATGCATTTTCTGCGCTGGACTCACTGTCAGTCGATTGGCTCGGGTGAAACCCACGCCATAGCCGATCGCGCCGATGATGAGGACGATCGCGATGATCAAGGAAATCGACACTTCTGACCTTTCCGAACCCGTTGCCGTACGACGCGGCTCCATTGCTGCAGCCGCGTCGGTCGCGGCGACACGAAACGGCGCCCGCATCGGAGCGGGCGCCGTTTGCTCAGTGTTGATTACATGGTCTTCCCGGCGTCGAAATCGGTCCGGAAAGCTTCGCGCTCGGCATCCGGAGCCGGGACGAGGCCGTACTCGGCCAGCGGGCCTTCGGTGCCGATCATGTCTTCCGAAAGGAAGAAGTCGACATATTCCTTGAGGCCGGGGACGACGCCGATATGCGCCTTCTTCACGTAGAAGTAGAGCGGACGCGAAACCGGATATTCGCCCGAAGAGATCGTCTCGACCGAGGGAACGATGTCGCTGACGGTCGCGACCTTCAGCTTGTCCTGGTTCTGCTCGTAGAAGGAGAGACCGAAGATGCCGACGCCCTGCTTGTTGGAGTCGATGCGCGCGAGCGTCTCGTTGTAATCGCCGTCGATGTCGACGACGGTGCCGTCCTTACGGACTGCGGCGCACTGCTTGGCGGTCGCGTCCTTGTCCATGCCCGAGGCCATGTAGGCTTCCTCGGCGCCGCTCGCCTTGCAGCCGGCGAGGAGGAGCTTCTCTGTGAAGACCTCGCGCGTGCCATGCTTCTCGCCCGGGATGAATGCAGCGATCGGCCAGCTCGGGAGCGAAGCGTCGACGTCGGCCCAAGTCTTGAAGGCGTTGTCGACGACCTTGCCCTCGACGACCGTCTTGGCGGCGAGAGCCTTGAAGACGAGGTCGGGCGTCAGCTTCCAGTCCGGGCCGGCCGCGTCCGTGGCGAACACGATGCCGTCATAGCCGAACTTGACTTCTTGGACGTCGGTGACGCCGGCGGTCTTGCAGGTCTCCATTTCCGACTCGCGGATCGGGCGGGACGAATTCGCGATGTCGATGGTATCCGGGCCGACGCCCGCGCAGAACTGCTTGAGACCGGCGCCCGAACCACCGGATTCCACGACCGGCGTCGGGAAATCGGAGCTGGCTTCGCTGAAGTTTTCGGAAACGATCTGAGCATAGGGAAGAACGGTCGAGGAGCCAGCGATCTGGATCGGGTCGGCGTTCTGGGCGCTCGCCGTGGCGGCGAAGGCGAAAGAGGCGCTGAGCGCGAGGCCAGCAATCGTGCGAATGGTCACGGGTGATCTCCTTGAGGAGTTTCAAAGGGCGAACCGGAAAAGCGCTCCATCCAATCGGACGGCCGCGGTTCGCCGAAACCTCTACAAGTCGGGCATGAAGCTATTGTGACAGATCATCGACGTTTCCGTGAAATCATAAGTGCCTGAATTCGATGGCGGAATTTTGGAACGCAGGAAAGCTTGGTGTTATCCGAGTGGACAACGGAGAGGCATTTTGCAATCCATAAGGTCAGTGAATCCAGACGCTTATCTGCCGCATCCCAGGCTGTTCCAACGCGATTGCCGTTCGGTTGGCGGCGCCGGCGGCGCCTTTCCGGTTGAAAAGCGTGTCGGGATCGCGACCTGTCTCGCCAGCCGCGTGCGGACGCGATACAGCGGCCGGCGCGGGGCTTGTTGGCCCGCTTGGAGGCGGCTGCGGGCCGGGAGCTTGAGACGATGCGGCAATATCTCGATCTCCTCGGCCACGTGCTCGACCACGGAACCGAGCGCGGCGACCGCACCGGTACGGGGACGCGGTCCGTCTTCGGCCACCAGATGCGCTTCGACCTGTCGGCTGGCTTTCCGCTGTTGACGACGAAGAAGCTGCATGTGCGCTCGATCGTCCACGAACTGCTCTGGTTCCTCAAGGGCGAGACGAACATCGCCTATCTCAGAGACAACGGCGTGCGCATCTGGGACGAGTGGGCCGACGAGAACGGCGATCTCGGCCCCGTCTACGGCGCCCAGTGGCGCTCGTGGCCCGATTACGACGGTGGGCATATCGACCAGATCGCCAAGGTGCGGGACGAGATCGTGCGCAATCCGAATTCGCGCCGGCTCGTCGTGTCGGCCTGGAACCCCGCGCTCGTCGACGCGATGGCCCTGCCGCCCTGCCACTGCCTCTTCCAGTTCTACGTGGCGAACGGGCGGCTTTCGTGCCAGCTCTACCAACGCTCGGGCGACATCTTCCTCGGCATCCCGTTCAACATCGCCTCCTACGCGCTTCTGACGGCGATGATGGCGCGGGCGACGGGGCTGAAGGCGGGCGACTTCGTCCACACGATCGGCGACGCGCACCTTTACGCCGACCATGTCGAGCAGGCGCGCCTTCAGCTCGGGCGTACACCACGGGCGTTGCCGACGCTGGCGCTCGATCCGGGTGTGACCGATCTCTTCGGTTTCGCCTTCGAACATGTGTCGATCGTCGGCTACGAGGCGGATCCGCATATCCCAGCGCGGGTCGCGATTTAACCGTTCACGCCTTGTTCTTTTTGTGAGTCGAAGTTAGCGTTCGGCTCGACCTTCATTACAGGGGAGTCTGGCCATGATTGAACGGGTTCCTTTGCTGATGTCTCGATCCTTGCAGGCCTCCTCGTCAGTGGAGCCTTGCCATCCCGCAGGAAAGGGGCTTGCGGCGGCAACCAGCCGGCGGGGCGCCCGCATTGCCGAGAGCAGCGCATCGCAGGAGCGTAGGGAACCGATGCCCGCGCTGTCCGCGGCGCTGCGGGAGTTGGCCCAAGGGAGGGCACCATGAGGGACGGGCCGACGCTCGTTGCCGTGGTCGCCATGGCCCACAACCGGGTGATCGGGCATGACGGCGCGATGCCGTGGACATTGTCGACCGATCTCAGGCGGTATCGCAGGCTCACGATGGGCAAGCCGATGATCATGGGCCGAAAGACGCTGGCCTCGATCGGGCGCGTCCTCGACGGCCGCGACTCGGTCGTCCTGACCCGGGGAAGCGACCTGCCGATCGCGGGAGCCGAGCGTGTCGGCTCGCCGGAAGAGGCGCTGGTTTCCGCCCGGCGCCTCGCCGCGGCGCGGGGTGCCGATGAAATCGTGATCGCCGGTGGCGCGGAGATCTACGCGCTCTTCCTGCCGCAGGTGGCGCGGCTCTACGTCACGCATGTCGATGCGGAGCCGGAGGGCGATGCCCGGTTTCCCGAGATCGTGCCGCACGATTGGCGGGAGGTTTCGAGCGAGAGCGTGCCGGCAGGCGAAAAAGACAGCGCGCCGAGCCGCTTCGTCGTCTACGAGCGGCGATGAGACCCGGTCGCTCCGCGCAAGGTGCGATGCCGGCACGGACCTGCCGACAACCAATTGATGACTCTGCGGATGCCTGGGGCGCTTTAAATGGTCGCGTTCGCGTTGAAAGGCGCAAATCCACTTCCTATAAGGGCGATGCAGTATAGGACTTGGGACGCGCGATCGGGATCGCGCGGGATTTTCAGATCGGGCGAGAGGACATCAATGCCCTGGAGCAATCAGACGGGCGGCGGCGGCTGGAAGAGCGGCGGCGGCAATGGTGGCGGGCCATGGGGGCAGGGCCCGCAAGGTCCCCGGCCCGGTGGGAACGGCGGCAACTCGCCTGATCTCGAGGATATCCTGAGACGTGGCCAGGACAGGCTGCGGCGCGTCATTCCCGGCGGCCGGGGGCCGGGCGGCGGTGGCGGCGGTGCGGCGAACGGCTTTGCCTTCGGCGGGCTCGTCGCAGTGCTCCTCGCGGTTCTTTGGGCCTTCAACGC
>JACMIV010000214.1 GCA_014380965.1 Rhizobiaceae bacterium
ACGATCGGGAAGATCGTCGTTCCCGCCGGCACCGGGGGCGTGAAGGTGAACGCGGTCATCGCGATCCTGCTGGCTGAAGGCGAGGACAAGAACGCGATGGAAGGTGGCTCGGCTGCACCGAAGGCCGAGAAGCCCGCCGAGACGAAGCCGGCCGACGATGCCGGCGAGAAGGCGACGTCGGAAAAGGTCGCCGGCCAGAAGTCCGTTCCCGCCGAAGGCATGAAGCATCCCGAGCCCGAGGACGCCGACGGCGGGTTCGCCGAAGAGTTTCCGGCCGGCACCGAAATGGTCTCGACGACCGTCCGCGAGGCTTTGCGCGACGCCATGGCCGAGGAGATGCGCCGCGACGAGGCGGTCTTCCTGATGGGCGAGGAGGTCGCCGAGTATCAGGGCGCCTACAAGATCAGCCAAGGGATGCTGGAAGAGTTCGGCGCGCGCCGCATCGTCGACACGCCGATCACCGAACACGGCTTTGCCGGCATCGGCGTCGGCGCGGCCTTCGCGGGCCTTCGCCCGATCATCGAGTTCATGACCTTCAACTTCGCCATGCAGGCGATCGACCAGATCATCAATTCGGCGGCGAAGACGCTCTACATGGCCGGCGGGCAGATGGGTTGCCCGATCGTCTTCCGCGGCCCGAACGGCGCCGCGGCTCGCGTGGGCGCGCAGCACAGCCAGGATTACGCCGCCTGGTACGGCCACATTCCGGGCCTCAAGGTCGTCATGCCCTACACGGCGGCGGACGCGAAGGGGCTCATGAAGTCGGCGATCCGCGACCCGAACCCGGTCGTCTTCCTCGAGAACGAGATCCTCTACGGCCAGAGCTTCGACGTGCCGAAGCTGGACGACTGGACGGTTCCGATCGGCAAAGCGCGCGTCCACCGCAAGGGCAAGGACGTGACGATCGTCTCCTTCTCGATCGGCATGACCTATGCGGTGAAGGCTGCCGAGGAACTCGCGAAGGAGGGGATCGAGGCAGAAATCATCGATCTCCGAACCATCCGCCCGCTCGACATCGAGACCGTCGTGCGTTCGGTGAAGAAGACCAACCGCTGCGTCACCGTCGAAGAGGGCTGGCCGCAGAGCTCGATCGGCTCGCACATCGCCTCCGAATTGATGGAGCGCGCCTTCGACCATCTCGACGCCCCGGTCTTGAAGGTGACGGGCAAGGACGTGCCGATGCCTTATGCCGCAAACCTCGAGAAGCTGGCGCTGCCGACGGTCAAGGATGTGATCGATGCGGTGAAGGCGGTCTGCTACAGGGATTGATGGGTTGACCCGCCGGGCGCCACGGACAAACGATGATGTGCGCCGGACCATATGGGCCGGTGGAGCGGCTTTCTGCCAAGCCGTCGTCCGGCCGAAGCGAAAGGTCCTACGCTGATGTCCGTCGCCCTTCGTGCCGCCACTTACTCCGATCTCGAAGCGGTGCATCCGCATCTCGTGGCGGAGCTGATCGACGGCGCGCTCGTCACGCATCCGCGCCCCGCGCCGAAACATGCTGTGGCGGCGTCCTACATGGGGATGACCATCGGTCCGCCGTTTGGTCATGGTTCCGGCGGTCCCGGCGGCTGGATCATCATCGGCGAGCCGGAGCTGCATTTCGGTTCCGACGTCGTCGTCCCCGACCTTGCGGGATGGCGCAAGGAGCGGCTTACTTCCTTGCCGAACAAGCCTTATTTCGAGACGGCGCCCGATTGGGTCTGCGAGGTCCTTTCGCCGTCGACCGAGTCCTACGATCGAGGGCCGAAGCGCCGGATCTACGCACGCGCCGGCGTCTCCTATCTCTGGCTCCTCGATCCTAGAGCCGAGCTTCTTGAAACCCTCGTGCTCCGAGACGGAAACTGGCTTTTGAGCGAAACCTTCAGCGGGGCCGATCGCGTCTCCGCAGAGCCGTTCGACGCCATTTCCTTCCCGCTCTCGATCCTCTGGCCCTTCAGCGACGTGCCGTCGCCGGGTGAAGAGTCGGTCGAGCCGACGAACGACCTTTAAAGATATGCTAGGCGGAGACGACCGATGCCCATCAACGTGACGATGCCCGCCCTTTCGCCGACCATGGAAGAGGGAAACCTCGCCAAATGGCTGGTGAAGGAGGGCGACAAGGTCTCCTCGGGCGACGTGATCGCCGAGATCGAGACAGACAAGGCGACCATGGAGGTCGAGGCCGTCGACGAGGGGACGGTCGCCAAGATCGTCGTTCCCGCCGGCACCGAGGGTGTGAAGGTCAATGCGGTGATCGCCATCCTCGCGGCCGAGGGCGAGGATGCGTCCGCTGCCGCGAGCGGCGGCGAGGCGAAGGCGGAAAAGGCCGAGGCGCCGGAAGCCAAGGCCGAGCCGGTCGGCAAGACGGAAGCCGAAAAGCCGGCGGAGGACGCAAAGCCTGCCGCTGCGGCGCCATTGGCCGACGCCAAAGGCGGTCGCGTGATCGCCTCGCCACTCGCCAAACGCGTCGCCAAGGAGGCCGGCGTCGATCTCTCCGGCGTCTCCGGTTCCGGACCGAACGGTCGCATCGTGAAGGCCGATGTCGAAGCCGCTGCCAAGGCAGGGCCCGCGGCCAAGGCGCCTGCTGCCGAGACGCCTGCCGCCGAGACACAGAAGAGCGCTGCCAGCGCGCCCGCGTCCAAGGCGGAAACGCCCGCCGCTGCACCGGTTGCGCCGAAGGGCCAGAGCGACGAGCAGATCAAGAAGCTCTTCGCCGAAGAGTCCTACGAGACGATCCCGCATGACGGGATGCGCAAGACCATCGCCCGCCGCCTCGTTGAAGCGAAGACGACGATCCCGCATTTCTACCTGACGGTCGATTGCGAACTGGATGCCCTGCTCGCGCTCCGCGGCCAGCTCAACGCCGCCTCGCCGACGGTGAAGACCGACAAGGGCGATGCGCCGGCTTACAAGCTGTCGGTCAACGACATGGTCATCAAGGCGATGGCGATGGCGCTGAAGGCCGTGCCGACCGCCAACGTCTCGTGGACGGAAGCGGCGATGCTTCAGCACAAGAACGTGGACGTCGGCGTCGCGGTCTCGATCGAAGGCGGTCTCATCACCCCGATCATCCGCCGCGCCGACGAGAAGACGCTCTCGACCATCTCCAACGAGATGAAGGATCTGGCCAAGCGCGCGCGGTCCCGCAAGCTGAAGCCCGAGGAGTATCAGGGCGGCACGACGGCCGTGTCGAACCTCGGCATGTTCGGCGTCAAGGATTTCGCCGCCGTCATCAACCCGCCCCATGCGACGATCCTCGCCGTCGGTGCAGGCGAGCCGCGGGCCGTCGTGAAGAACGGCGCCGTCGTCGTGGCGACCATCATGTCCGTCACGCTCTCGACCGATCATCGCGCGGTCGACGGCGCGCTCGGCGCGGAGCTGATCTCGGCTTTCAAGTCCTATATCGAGAGCCCGATGGGGATGCTGGTTTAGGTTTTTCGCGATGAAGACCATCCTTTGCTACGGTGATTCGCTGACCTGGGGCTTCGATGCCGAAAAGGGCGGTCGTCATCGCCTTGAAGATCGCTGGCCGAGTGTCCTGGCGCAGGCTCTTGGGGAGAGGGTCACCGTCATCCCCGAGGGATTGAGCGGCCGCACGACCGCCTATGACGACCATCTGGCACCAACCGAACGCAACGGGGCCAAGGTCTTGCCGACGATCCTCGGCACGCACGAGCCGCTGGACCTCGTCGTCATCCTGCTCGGAACGAACGATCTGAAGATCAACGCCGGCGGCGGCCGCGCCTTCGAGGCGCGGATCGGCATGGAGCGGCTGGTCCAGATCGTCCGCTCGTTTCCCTATCAGGACGACCACGGCGTGCCGGAGGTCCTGATCGTCTCGCCGCCGGTCTTCGTCGAGACGCCGAACGACGTCTACGATCAGCTCTTCGGCCACGCTCTGGCGCAGTCCCGTCTCATTGCGCCAGCCTATGTCGCCCTTGCGGCGGAAGCCGGTTGCCACGTCTTCGATGCTACGACGGTCGCTGAAGCGACGGCACTCGACGGCGTCCATCTCGATGCCGCCAACACGCGGGCGATCGGCCAAGCGCTGGTCGAGCCCGTCCGGACCATTCTTTCCGGCCGCTGACGTCAGCGCGGCCTTTCGGCGACCCGCAATCGCCGAAGCGAAACCCAGAGGACCATCCCATGGCCGACACCTACGACATCCTCATCATCGGCTCCGGTCCCGGGGGCTACGTCACGGCGATCCGTGCCGCGCAGCTCGGCTTGAAGACGGCGATCGTCGAGCGCGAGCATCTCGGCGGCATCTGCCTCAACTGGGGCTGCATCCCGACCAAGGCCCTCCGACTGTCCTTGGGCACACCGAGCCCATCACGGTACATGACGCCGAGATTGTTAATAGCAGCCCAAAAACCCCTTTCCGCCGCCCGCTCAAAGTAGTGCCTCGCGATCCCGAAA
>JACMIV010000215.1 GCA_014380965.1 Rhizobiaceae bacterium
GCGTCTCGTCGGCCAAGAGATCGGCACGAGCGGCGATATCCTGACAGGGATGGGAAAGCCGACGGTTGACGGCGGCGATGAGACCGCTGCGGATGGGGAGGAGGCTCCCGCCGGCCCGGACGCGTCGGAGAACACACGCGGCGACGGCTGGGAGCCGCAGTCGACCGACAAGGCGGCCTCCATGGCCCAACGCCTGATCGAGCTCTGGCAAGAGGGCGATCTGCCGGACGACGACGCGGGACGCCGGCTGACCATCGGCATGGATGCGCTCGATCGCGCGGCCGGTGCGGCGGGCTCGACGGACATCGAGTTCGGCCCCATCGCCAGCCGTTACCAGCCGTTGCTTGCCGGCACGCGTCCGGCAGACGGCGGCGGGGGGGCCTGTTGGCAGGGGTCGCTCCTCACTCAGTCGACCGTCGGCGGGGCCCTGTTCTGGCTGGACCTTCTCAGCGTCACCCGCGAGCTCTCGCTCACCGACCTTGGAGACGCATTGCAGCCACCCGTCATCGAAGCCGCCCTCAATCCTGAGGGCGCGGAGGAATGCGCAGTGCGCAACGGCCGCTCTATCCGCTCGGTCTATATCTACGAGGCCCGGCGCAATCCGCTTTTCGCAGACTTCGTCATGCGCGATCTGCCGACCTTCACGCTGGACATCGCGGGGGTCAGCTTTTCCAGCGAGCGCTTCATCCAGACCCGGGACGGGCGCAAGATGCGCGAGGGCGCAGCACCCGACGCGACGAGCCGCATCGCGACCGTCGGGGAACTCGGCCTCGCGATCCAGCGCAGCGACGGCTACGCGAAAGTGCTCTTCGACGATGGCGTCAACTGGATCATCCGCTGAGCTGAATTCCGCAAGCCGACCGGTCCAGGGATCGGTTGTCGTTCGGTGGGAAAGCCATCCGGTCCTTGGGGACGAAGGCTCAACCCAGCGAAGGTATCAACGTGGGATTTGCTCAGCCAACAAGCCGGTGGCCATAAGGCGAAACGCTTCGACGGCCTTGGGCAGAACGGAGCTCGGGTCATCGCTTGCGGCAACCCAAAGGGCGGCATTCAGTGCCGCGCCGCTCATAAGGCGGGCTGCGGCTTCGACATCGACGGATTTCATGATCCCGTCGGCAATCAGTTTGGCGACCGCCTGCTTCGTCAGTTCGAGACATACGTTCTGGCTCGGCCAACGGGACGGGTCACCCAGAAAGGCTGGCCCGTCCAGCAACACGATCCGGCGCACTTCGGGATCGAGCGCCATTTCGATGTAGGCTGCGCCTTCGGCGAGCAGGCCCTCCCACTCGTTCGGCGCGGCGGCGCCAGCCTCCTGAGCCCGCAGCGCCATCTCGCCGTCGACTTCAGCCACCACGGCGGCGAGCAGCCCCGTCTTGTCACCAAAGTTATGGTAGAGCGCGCCGCGCGTGAGACCGACATCCGCGGTCAGCTCATCCATCGAAGCGGCCGCGAAACCCTTCGCGACGAAAGCGCGCCGCGCAGCCAAAATCAGTTTGGCCCGAGTTTCCTCCATCGTTTCCGTGCGGCGTCTCGAGGCCACGATCATTCTCCAGTCATATACGGGTCGTATGCCACTTGACATACGCTATGTATCCTACTTAATTGACATACGCTGCGTATGCAAGATGGCGTGGCGTTCACGAAAACCTAGCCGTTCCTCGGCGTGCCGACCGGCATCGAGGCGAGTGCGGCTCTACGAGGGACAAAGTCATGACACAACGCGATGCCGTTTTTCCGGAAAACCGTAGCGCTCTCTATGAGGCCCACGGCTATTCGGCTGCAATCCGATCCGGCGATCTTCTGTTCGTTTCCGGTCAGGTGGGAAGCCGGTCCGACGGCTCCCCGGAGCCCGACTTCGGCGAGCAGGTTCGGCTGGCCTTCTCCAACCTGGAAGCGACCTTGAGGGCAGGTGGCTGCACCTTCGACGACATCGTCGACGTGACGACGTTTCATACCGATCCAGAAAACCAGTTCCCCGCGATGATGGCCGTCAAAAGCGAGGTCTTCGCACAGGCGCCGTACCCGAACTGGACGGCGATCGGAGTGAACTGGCTCGCCGGCTTCGACTTCGAGATCAAGGTCATCGCCCGCATTCCAGCGATGAGCTGAGGCGGTTTCGTCCGTGCAAGAGGCGGCTGCTCCGGCATAACCGGAAAGCTTTCGGTGCTCCTGCCACCGACGCGGCCGGAACACGGCCGTGGCGGTAACCGCCACCCGCACCGGATCTTCTCCGGTCCAACGGGTCGCCCTGCCAAGCCCCACACTTCATGATCAGGGCTTGGCGATGCCGCCGCCTGCCGCGCCAGCGCCGACACCGACCTGCGATCCCTGGATCATGCGGGTGATGTTCTCGATCTCCGAGGAGCTGCGCACGACCCGCGGTGTGATCAGCACGACGAGTTCGGTGCGCCGCGCCTCCGAAACCTTGTCCTTGAACAGGTTGCCGAGGACTGGGACCCGGGAGAGCTTCGGCACGCCCTCTTCCGACTTCTCGACGCGGTCCTGCATGAGCCCTCCGAGCATGATCGTGCGGCCGGACTGGACGAGGATTTGCGACTGGATGTCTCGTGTGGCGATGACCGGCGTCAGGTCTCCCGATTCCGCGGTTTGCGATGGTGTGCTGACCGACTGGTTGATCTTGAGGTCGACGGCGTTGTTGGCGTGGATGCGCGGGGTGATCTCGAGTACCACGCCGGTATCGAGCACCTCGATCTCCTGCGTCACCGTCACGTTGCCGGTGTTATCGGAGGTCTGCGTGCGGCTCGCATACGGGATCTGGTCTCCGATGACGAGGCGCGCGGACTTGCCGTCGATGACGGTGAGATAGGGCGAGGAGATCACCTTGAGGTTGGTGACGGCCGTGAGCGCGGAGAAGACCGCATCCACGGTCACGTTGCCGATCGTCGTACCGACGCCGATGACGCCGCCGCGCCGCGGGGCCTGGCTGCCGAGCGGAACGCCGGAGCCGAAGACGATCCCGTTGCTTTGCAGGAAGAACTGTACGCCCGAGGAGAGCTGGTCGTTGAGGTTCACCTCGATGACGGTCGCCTCGATGATGACCTGGGCCTGCGCGACATCCAGCGTCGCCACGACTTCGCGCATGCGCTTGTAGACCGAAAAGGACGAGTAGACGAGAAGCGTGTTGGTGCGCTCGTCGGGAACGATCCGCGTTTCGCCGGCCTGCGGAGCGTTGCGTGGCGCGACTGCCGGCGCGCCCGATTCTGCGTCGGCGCCTGCTTCGCCGGCGTCGGATCCACCTCCACCCGCCGAAATATCGACAGGGGCAGGTCCGAGTTGCGGCACGGCAAGGCCGGTGCCGTCCTCATTGTCGTCGACGATTCCGGCGGAGGAGGCAACGGGCCGACGCACGAGACGCGTGCGCGTATCGCTGACGCCAGCCTCCTCGCTGCCCGCGATTCCCCCGAGCGCCGCCTCCGTCGACGAACCGGAACCTGCAGCGTCCGAAGAGGAGCCGAAGATCTGGGCAAGCTGCGGCGCGATCTCGACGGCCTGGAGGTGGGTCAGCGGAATGACGCGCAGCAGACTGATGTCTGTGACCGAGCGGTCGAGTTGGCGGACGAGCTGCTGCACGCCGGCCATCAGGGAGGGATCGGACGTACCGACCAGGATCGCCTGTTGATTGAGAAGCGGGATGACCGTGATCGGCGTCTCGTCGCCGCGCAGCGTTGCCTCGTAGAACTCGGTCAGCGCCGTCGAGACGGCTTCCGGCGCGCTCTGCGTCAAGGGAATGATCGCGACCTTGGCGTTGGTGATCGCGGTGGCCGACAAGGTTTTCAGGAGATCCTCGACGGAGCCGACGTCGTTGGGATCTGCGCGGATGACGATCGTGTCGGCCGCGCTGCTGACGGCGAGCCCGACGGTTGGCGGAAGCAACTGGCCGGCGAGAACGACGACCTCCTCGGCATTGCTGCGGGCGAGCTTGACGACGCGCGTCACCTCGTCGCCGCTGCGGCCGGCGGTGGAGTTCGCCCGCAGCGCCTCGATCACCTCGGCCGAGCCGACGTGATACACCCCGTTGATGAAGGCGATGACGAGATCGTTGCGCGCCAGGATGTCACGAACAACCTGCAAAACCCGGCTCTTGGGGATCGGTGTCTCCGTTCGGAAGGTGATCGACCCGCCGATATCGTTCGGTGCGACGTGGTTCACGCCGAGAGCGCCGCCGAGCATCTGCTCGAGGACGAAGTTGATCGTCGCCCCCTGGAAGTTGACAGTCACGCTCTCGTTCGGATCGAAGGACTCCGTCGCGCTGCGGATGTCGGCGATGTCCGTCGCGGTCTGGCTCCGCTCGCCGGCGAAGTCGACGCGCACGTCTCCGACAAATCCCGCGAAGGGAGCAATGGAAGCTGCGGCCTGATCTCCGTTGAAGGCGGCGGCGTTGACGACCGGGCCGCTGCGGGACGCCTCGCCATTCTGCAGTCGCGGGGTCACGTCGTTGGCCGTGAAGAGGTTCGGATCATCGAGGCTGTTGACGCATCCTGCGAGCGTCACGACGGACATCGCGATCAGGAGAGGGAAGAGGCCAGATCGTATGGAGTAGTGCATGCACCGTGTGGGGCTAGCCCATGAGACGATCATTACTCTTCCGCGCCCCCCAGCCGCATTTTCGCTTCACTTTCGGCCGACGCGCTCACGCACACAAGTGCCTCGATGAGGCCATCGCGCGTGATGATGCGAGCGGTGAATGTCCTGCCCCGAACCGCCTGAAACTGGACAATGCAATCCCGCTGCCTGCAGCAGTGCCGGAGGGGAACTGGAGGCGCAATACGGCGCGGGGCGGCGCCGCCTTTATTCGGTCAAAGTTGCAGGAATGCCATACGGATACATATATTCTTTGAGTTGACCAAAAGGCGTCGGACGTTCGTTCCTTCTGAAACTTTACAACAGCAATAAAAATCATTACCTTAAGAATTGAAGGAAGAAATTCTAACATGCTAGAGAAATGCAGGTTTATTAAACAATAAGACTGATGGTTGCTTTTGGAGGTGTCTTGCGCTAAGAACTGCTGCGGTGGAATCGGCGTGTGCGGTTGTTCCCGGTCGCCTTGGCAACGACGTGCTTCGTTTTGCAGTTGAGGGGCATTCAGTCCGAAAGCGGCAGTCGCGGTGGTCTCCGGGAGTGGTGACGTGAACCTGATGCATGTGTACCTCGCCGCATCCGTCGCACTGTGGACGGCAGTCTCAGCCATCCCTGCCTCAGCCGATCCTTTCATCGGCGGAATCGAGCATCACGACTGTTACAGTCGGGGCCTGCATTGGCGCTACAGCGACGGCTTTTGGCGTTACGGCCCGCACGATACGGCGCTGATTCCGGGGCAACGGTGGCTACGCGCTGACGGGGGAAATCCTCAGGCGTGCGGAACCTATTTTCGCAAGCTCGCTCGGGACGACAGCTCTGCCGATCGAAACAGAACCACGTCGTCAATCGCAGTGAACACCTTTCGCGGACCCCATCATTCCGCCAACTGCGCGCGTCGCTATCGCACCTACGATGCTCGCAGCAACACGTTCGTCGCGAAAGATGGACGTCGAAAGCAGTGTCGTTTGAGGTAGGGAAGTCGCTACGGCGTCGGCCGGGCGAATACGAACCGAAGAAGCGGCCCGATCGATTTCAATATCAGCTGAAAAGCAGATGTCCCGGGCACGAGCGACGTCCGAGCGCTACATCTCGATCACGACCTTCAACACGTCGCGCCGGTCGTTCCAGTAGGGGAGCGCCTGTTCGGCATCGCCGAAGGGAAACACCTTGGAGATCAGGCGGTCGCTCTTGTCTCCGATCGTCTGCAGATGCGCGATCACGGCACGGAAATCGCCGATCGTCGCATTGCGCGATCCCATGATGTCGAGCTCCTTCAGGTTGAAGAACTTGGTGTCGTAGGTGACGAGAGCCTTGGAATAGCCGATGTAGACGACGCGTCCGGCGAAGCAGGCGAGGTCGATCGCCTGGGTGAAGGTTTGGGGCAGGCCTACGGCTTCGAGAACGACGTCGGCCCCGTCGCCTCCGGTCCAGGCCGCGACGGCAGCCGCCGGGTCCTCCTCCGCCGGATCGACCGTTTGAGCCGCACCGAAGGCCATCGCGAGCGCTCTTTTTTCGCCGCTTGGCTCGATGGCGAGGACCTTTGCGCCGCGGGCGACGGCGGCGACGATGACGCCCATCCCGATCATGCCGCAGCCGATGACCACGACACGGTCGTCCGGCTCGACCCGGCCCCGATCCACAGCGTGGAAGCCGACCGAAAGTGGTTCCACAAGCGCGAGGTGACGGGCAGCCAGCGTCTCGTTGACGATGAGCTTGTCCGCGGGAAGAACGATCTCCTCGGCCAGGCCGCCGTCCTGCTGGACGCCCAGCGTCCTGTTGTAGCGGCAGGCGTTCACCCGCCCCTTGCGGCAGGAGGAGCACCGGCCGCAGTTCGTATAGGGCATGACGATGACGCGGGAACCGGGGGCGAGGCGCGCGTCGACGCCGCTGCCGATCTCCACCACCTCGCCGCCGATCTCGTGGCCCGGAATGCGCGGAAACGCGACGAGTGGGTTGAGCCCCCGAAAAGTGTTGAGGTCGCTGCCGCAAAGGCCGACATGGCGCACCCGCACCCGAACCTCGCCCGGCCCCACGGGCGAAGGCTCGATCGCGTGGAGCCGCGAGACGTGCACGCCTTCGATCATCAGCGCCCGGATCATCGCATTCCCTGCTGTCGAGGTTCGACACCCATGCGCCGCGTGGCGTCCTTCGCCCGGCCAGTCCCCCCGGCGCTCACATCACCGCCCCGATCTGCCAAGGCACGAACTCGTTGTCGCCGATGCCGAGGGTCTCGCTGCGGGTCTTGGCACCGGACGCGGACTTGATAAGGAGCGCGAAGAGGTCGGCGCCCGCCTCCTGGACGGTGGAGGTGCCATCCACCACGACGCCGGCGTTGAAGTCCATATCGGGCCCCATGCGCCTGAAAAGGCTGCTGGTCGTCGCGATCTTCAGCGAGGGCGTCGGCTTGCAGCCGTAGGCCGAGCCTCGGCCCGTCGTGAAGCAGATCATGTTCGCGCCGCCGGCCACCTGACCCGTCGCCGAAACGGGATCGTAGCCGGGCGTGTCCATGAAGACGAGGCCAGGCCGGTCGACGGCTTCTGCATAATGATAGACCTCCATCAGCCCCGTGCTGCCACCTTTGGCGACCGCACCGAGCGATTTTTCGAGGATCGTCGTGATGCCGCCCGCCTTGTTGCCGGGCGATGGATTGTTGTTCATGTCGCCCTTGTTCGCGGCGGTGTAGTCCTCCCACCAGCGCACACGCTCGAGGAGCTTTTCGGCAACCTCGGGCGTCGCTGCGCGGGCCGTCAGAAGATGCTCGGCGCCATAGATCTCCGGCGTCTCGGAGAGAATCGCGGTTCCGCCATTCGCGACGAGCATGTCCACCGCAACGCCGAGAACCGGGTTGCCGCTGATGCCGGAATAGCCGTCGGACCCGCCGCATTGGAGCCCGAGCGTCAAGCGCGAAGCCGAAACGGTGTCGCGCGAGGCGGCGTTCGCGATCGGGAGCATCGTCTCTACGGCTGCAATGCCCGCATCGACGGCGGCTTGCGTTCCGCCCTCGTCCTGGATGGTCAAGGACCGCACCAGCCCCGCGCCGCGCGGTGCGATCCGCTCGATCAGCGACGAAACCTGATTGACCTCGCATCCGAGCCCGATCACGCCGATGCCCGCGAAGTTCACGTGATCCGCATAGCCCGTGATCGTTCGGCGCAGGATGTCGAGGCCGATCCCGAGCCCCATGCCGCAGCCGCTGCCGTGCACGATGGCGACGACGCCGTCGACGTTCGGGTACGCCTTCAGCCGCTCCGATGTGAAGGCGGCCGCGATCATCCGGCAGACGGTGGCCGAGCAGTTCACGCTGGCGATCAGGCCGATGTAGTTGCGTGTGCCGACGCGGCCGTCCGCCCGCACATAGCCTTGAAAGCTTACGGGATCGGCGACCGGAAGTGTCGGCCGATAGTCGCGCCCGACGCCGTAGTCGAGGGTGAGCACGCTCATTCCGACATTTTGAACATGGACGTGCTCGCCCCGGCGGATCGGCACGGTGGCCACCCCGATGACCTGACCGAACTTCAAGACGGGATCGCCTGCCGCGATGTCGCGCCGGGCGATCTTGTGCCCGTTCGGAATGTCCGAAAGCGCTTGAACGCGATCGTCATTGGCCGCCACCGTCGCGCCGGCCGCGATCGGGGTCAGCGCGATCGCCACCGAGTCCTCGTCTCGCAGGACGATCGTGTTCGCCGTGGCGTCAAGCATGTCGGGTCTCCAGGATGGCTGTGAGGATGGGCTGTGGAACAGGCGTCGCCAGCGCTCGGCCGCGCGCGACGACCGGCCGAAGCCGCCGCTCCTTCTTCTCGGCATGGTTCGAGGCGATGTCCGACAGGCGATGGGCGAGGAACGGGTTCAGGACGCGGTCGCGAACTTCTGTCTCGGGAGCGCCCGCCTTCATCCGCATCGACGGCGCCATCTGGGAGGAGTGCAACGTCATTCCGGGCTCTTCAGGCGATAAAACGCGGTCGCCGTGTTCGCGAAGACGGCGTCGTGATCGCGGGACGAGACGATGTCGAGGCATTGCGAGAGCCAGGCCTCGTAATTTGAAGCAAGGTTTAGGACCGGCCAGTCGCTGCCCCACATCGTTCGCTCGGCGCCGAACAGATCGAGGATCGTCTCCGCATAGGGGCGGACGGCCTCTGGCCGCTGGTCTCCGGCTTCCGTCAGGAGGCCGGACAGCTTGCAGAATACGTTGGGCAGCCGGGCAAGGCCTGCCATCGCGCCGCGCCAGTCCGCGAAGCGTCCCTCACCGATGAAAGGCTTCGCGCCGTGGTCGACCACGATCCGCAGGCGATCGCGGCGCTCGGCAAACCGGTGAAGCGGCGGAAGATTGCGGGGCGTGACCAGCGCATCGAAGCACAACCCGTGGCGGCACAGCGCGTCGACGGCCGGCGCGATGGCAAGGTCGTCGATCCAGTTCGTGTCGGCGATGTCCTGCAGCATGGGACGGACCCCCTTGAACATCCCCCGCGCGGCGAGGGCGGCGATCCTCTCGGGCGCCGCCGGACTCTTCATGTCGACCCACCCGACGACTCCGAGCACGAAGGGCACCCGGTCGGCCAGATCGAGCAGATAGTCGGTGTCCTCGTCCCGGTCGAGCGACTGCACGACCACCGTGCCGCCGACCCCTGCCGCGCGAAGAAGCGGAGCGAGATCGCCGGGTTCGAAGTCCCGGTGGATCGCGTCGAGCTCGGCCGGCGGCCATGCGCCCCGGCGCGCGTCGATCCGCCAGAAATGCTGGTGGGCGTCGATCCTGTTCATGCCTCGATCCAACGCTCGCGCGAGGCTTCCAGATGAAGGCGCATGGCAGCCTGGGCGAGGATCGGATCGGCGGCCACCAGCCCTTTCAGGATCGTTACGTGTTCCTCGATGGCGGCGGCCCAGGTTCCCGGCGACTCGAAGCGGCTTTGCAGCCGCGCCGAGATCGGCGCGTGGCGCTCGTCGAAGAGGTCGGCCACGAGCCGCACGAGAACGGAGTTTCCCGTCTGCGCCGCGATCGTGACATGGAACAGGCGATCTTGTTCGAGCGGCTTGCGGCCCGCCGCCACTTCGGTGCGCATCGCCTCGAGCGTTCCTTCAAGCGTTCCGAGCGCCTTGTCGTCCATGCGCGCCGCGGCAAGCGCCGCCACCGTTCCCTCGACCGCCGCGCGCGCCTGCATCAGTTCGGAGGGGCTTTCGCCGAGCGGCCGCGTCGGTGCCTGGACGCCCGCCGGTCCGGCGCAGACATAGACGCCCGATCCCATCCGGATCTCGACGCTTCCCTCGATCTCCAAAGCGATCAGCCCTTCCCGCAGGGATGGGCGGGAGACGCCAAGCTGTTGCGCAAAGTCCCGCTCGGCGGGAAGGCGGCTGCCGGGCACGAATTGACCGGCCGCGATCAGATCGCGGACCTGATCGGCCACCTGCTGATACAGCCGCCGCGAGTCCGCAGGCTTCGTGGATTCAGACATTCTCGCTCCTATTGGCCTGACCATATCGAGGGAATTGCCCGCTGAAAAGCCATACTCGGCGATCTTTACGGATATTTTGAGAAACTGGCTTGACCAATTGATTTCCCCTGGCCTAGCTTCGGGACAACAGAGGAGCAGCGTGAGCGATCGCTCGATCGTCGGATGAAGCCGTCGAGGGGCGGGTTCGGCATCGCGGAGCCCCATGTCGCCGTGGAGGACGACCATCATGCCGGAGCGGGGAGCGCGCGCAACGTCGCCATCGGACGCCGGCTTGTCCGTTTGGGCTGGAGCCGACGCCTCTGTCGCGACGGACGTCATTCTCCGTCTCGTCGGCATCACCAAGCACTTCCCGAGCGTGCGCGCCCTTTCGGACGTTTCTTTCGATCTTCGCCGCGGCGAGGTCCATGCGGTCTGCGGCGAGAACGGCGCGGGCAAGTCGACCCTCATGAAGATCGTCACCGGCCTCTACCAGCCGAACGCGGGAACGATCATCCACAGGGGCGAGGAGGTGCGCTTCGCGTCCACCACGGAGGCCGAGAAGCGCGGCATCGCGATCATTCACCAGGAACTGAACCTCGTTCCCCATCTCACCATCGCCGAGAACATCTTTCTGGCGCGCGAGCCGCGTCGCGGGCCCTTCGTCGACCGCGCGAGGCTTCGGCGCGACGCGGCCGCGTGCCTGAAACGGATCGGCCTTTCCCTCGACCCGGACAGGGTCGTGCGCGGCCTGTCCGTCGCCCAGTGCCAGATGGTCGAGATCGCCAAGGCGCTGTCGCTGAACGCCGAGATCCTCATCATGGACGAGCCCACGTCCTCGCTCACCGAGAGCGAGACCGCCGGCCTCTTCGACGTCATCCGCGATCTCAAGGCGTCGGGCGTCGGCATCGTCTACATCTCGCACCGGCTGGGCGAGATGGCCGGCATCGTCGACCGCGTGACGATCCTCAGGGACGGGCGTTTCGTCTCCACCGACGATTTCGGCGCGATCGGCGTCGACGCGATCGTCCAGCGCATGGTCGGGCGCTCGCTCGACGAGAAATTTCCGGACGCGACGCGGGTGCCGAGCGAGGACGTGCTTCTCGAAGCCAGGGGCCTCACTCGCCGCGGCGTCTTCCACGACGTCAGCTTCACGCTCCGTCGCGGCGAGATCCTCGGCTTCGCCGGTTTGATGGGCGCGGGGCGCACCGAGGTCGCCCGCGCGATCTTCGGCGCCGACCCGCTGGACTCCGGCACCGTGACGCTGCACGGGCGGGACGTGTCGATCCGGTCCCCGGTGGAAGCCATCGCCGAAGGGCTCGCCTATCTCTCGGAGGACCGAAAGAGCCATGGCCTCGCCACCGGCATGTCGGTTGCGGCAAACATGTCGCTTGCCAACATGAGGGAGGTCGCCGACAGCCGCGGCTTCATCGACTTCGGCAAGGAAGACTCGGTCGCGAAGCAATACGTCGATCTCCTGAGCATTCGCACGCCGTCCGTCCATCAGATCGTGCGGCTTCTGTCAGGCGGAAACCAGCAGAAGATCATCATCGGAAAATGGCTGTTCCGGCAATCGCGCGTGCTCTTCTTCGACGAACCCACCCGCGGCATCGACGTCGGCGCGAAGTTCCAGATCTACGCCATCATGGACGAACTGGCGGCCAAGGGCATCGGGATCATCCTGATCTCTTCGGAACTGCCCGAGATCCTCGGCCTGACCGACCGGGTCGCGGTGTTCCACGAAGGCCGCATCGCCGCGATCCTCGACACGAAGAGCTCCTCCCAGGAGAAGATCATGCAGTACGCCTCCGGTTACGGCCGGGGCCAACATTGAGGCTGCGATGAGCACGATCACGACGGACAAGCGAGCGCGGCCGCTTCTCAGCGACGCGCAGAAGGACCTCATCCAGAAATTCGCCGCGCTCGGCAGCCTTTTGGCGCTCGTCGTCGTCTTTGCCGCCACGAGCCAGGCATTCTTCAGCGTCGGCAACGGCATGACGATCGCCCTGCAGGTCACCTCCATCGCCCTTCTCGGCATCGGGATGACATGCGTCATCATCACCGGCGGCATCGATCTGTCGGTCGGCTCGGTGCTCGCGCTGGCGGGCGTCGTCGCAGCGCTCGCCGTCAAGGAATGGGCCATGCCGGTACCCGTCGGCATGACGCTCGGCATCCTGACCGGTGCCGCCTGCGGCGCCATCAACGGGCTGACCGTCACGAAGCTGAAGCTTCCGCCCTTCATCGCGACGCTCGGCATGATGATGGTGGCGCGCGGCGTCGCGCTGCAGTTGACCGGCGCGCGGGCCGTGTCGGGCCTCGGCGAAAGCTTCGGCGAACTCGGCAACGGGGCATTGATGCGCATCGTCTCGATCGGCGACGACGGCTTTCCGAACGTGACCTTCCCCGGCATTCCCTATCCCGTGATGCTGATGATCGTCATCGCCGTCGCCGTGGCTATCATGCTTCGACGCACCGTCCGCGGCCGCCACATCTATGCCGTCGGCTCCAACGCCGAAGCCGCGCGCCTGTCGGGCGTCGACGTCGCGCGGGTGACGCTGTCCACCTATGTGCTTTCCGGGACGCTCGCCGGTCTCACCGGTTGCGTGCTGATGTCCCGTCTCGTCACCGCGCAGCCCAACGAGGGCGTGATGTACGAACTCGACGCCATCGCGGCGGCCGTCATCGGCGGCACGTCGCTGATGGGTGGCGTCGGCACGATCTCGGGCACCATGATCGGCGCCTTCGTCATCGGCATCCTGCGCAACGGCCTCAACATGAACGGCGTCTCGGCCTTCACGCAGCAGATCATCATCGGCCTCGTGATCCTGGGCACCGTCTGGATCGACCAGCTTCGCAACCGACGCTGACCGACCCCGATCGGCCTCCCGGGGAAGTTCGGAGGCTCAATCATCTCGAAAGATCCTTGGGAGGACCCCTCATGCGCAAGCTCTTCGCAGCCCTCGCCGGCTCGGCGATCGCCCTCGCCGCAATCTCGGCCCCGGCCGGCGCCGCCGAGATCGCCGTCATCGTCAAGACGGTGAACTCGACCTTCTGGCAGAACGTCCAGAAGGGTGCGGACACCGCGGTCAAGACCCTGCCGGAAGGCACCACGATGTCCTTCGACGGCCCGGCCTCGGAGTCCGCCATCGCGGATCAGGTGAACATGGTCGAGAACGCCATCAACCGGAAGGTTGCCGGCATCGTGCTTGCGCCCTCCGATCCCGATGCTCTCGTGCCCGCGATCAAGAAGGCCTGGGAGGCCCGCATTCCGGTCGTCCTCATCGACTCCGCGCTGTCGGACAGCGGCGCTCAGTACTACCAGGCGTTTCTCGCCACCGACAACAAGAAGGCGGGAGAGCTCTGTGCCAAGGCGCTGATCGACAAGGTCGGCAACGAAGGCAAGGTTGCGGTCATGTCCTACGTCCCGGGAGTCGGCTCCGAAGTCGGCCGCGTCGGCGGCTTCATCGACTACATCAAGGCGAATTCGAAGCTCGAGATCGTGGGTCCCTTCTATTCGCAGTCGCAGATGGCGACCGCCCTCAACCAGACCACCGACGTCCTCACCTCCAACCCCGACCTGAAGGGCATCTTCGGCGCCAACGAGCCGACGGCGATCGGCATGGGCCGCGCGCTCGTCCAGTCCGGCAAGGCCGGAAAGGTCGCGGCCGTCGGTTTCGACGGCAACGAGGATCTGCAGAACTTCGTCAAGGACGGCACCCTGTCGGCGATCGCCGTCCAGGGCTCGTTTCAGATGGGCGAACTCGGCGTCCAGACCGTCGGCAGGCTCATCGCCAAGGAAAAGGTCGAGAAGGCCATCGACACCGGCGTGGTGATGGTCACGAACGAAAACATCGAGCAGCCCATGGCGAAGAACGTCCTCTACTGAAGCGGTCTTTCCATCCCGACCGCGCCGCCGGCCGAATGCCGGCGGCGCCTCTCCGACCTCTGCGAGACGCCGCATGAAGATCGCCGACACCCGCAAGCTCGCTCGTGCCGAGGTTTCGCTCACCGCGCTCGGTCTCGGCTGCGCGCAGATGGGCAACCTTCTGAAACGGACACCCTTTTCGGACGCGCAGGGCACGGCGGACGCGGCATGGGATCTCGGCATCCGTTATTTCGATACGGCGCCCTACTATGGCTTCTCGCGTTCCGAACGCCGGCTCGGCGCGCTTCTCGACGAGCGACCGCGAGAGGAATTTCGTCTGTCCACCAAGGTCGGCCGCCTGCTGGTGCCGGAGTCGACGCCACGCGAGCGCGACGAGGGCTACATCGATCCGTCGCCCTTTAGCCAAGTCTACGACTATTCCTACGACGCGATCCTCAAATCCTTCGAGGCCAGCCGTCATCGCCTCGGGCTCGCGAAGATCGACATTCTCTATGTTCACGACATCGGCGAGGCGACCCACGGCGAGCGCCACGCCCATCATTGGGCGCACCTCACGAAGGGAGGCGGCTTCAGGGCGCTGGAGGAACTGCGCTCGGCCGGCGAAATCGGCGGCTTTGGCCTCGGCGTCAACGAGTGGCAGGTCATCCGAGACGCGCTGGAGGAAGCCGATCTCGACGTCTCGATGCTGGCCGGCCGCTACACGCTTCTCGAACAGGGCAGCCTCGAACTCCTCGACATCTGCCTGAGGCGCGGCTCGCGGATCGTCGCGGCGGGCGTCTTCAACTCCGGCGTTCTCGCCGGCAACCGGACATTCGACTACGGCGACGCGCCGGACGACGTTATCCACCGCGTGAAATCCCTGCGTGCCGTCGCCGAGGAGTTCGACGTTCCGCTTGAAGCTGCCGCTCTCCAGTTCCCGCTGGCCCACGCCGCCGTCGCCTCCGTGGTCGTCGGCGCTCGCAACGCGGAGCAGATCCGGTCCAATGCCGAATGGTTCGAATCGAGCATTCCCGCAGCGTTCTGGTCCAAGCTCGGTGCCGCTGGACTGATCGCCGATGCGGTGCCGTTCCCGCCGGATTGATCGGCCGAGGCTCCGCACCCAATCAGCTTGCGGATGAGCGGTTCGGTCGATTCGATGCCTCGGCCGAATTTGGAGGTGGACCGCGCGCGCCGTCCGCCGGTCCCTTCGATGATCTTCGCTCAGCGAGACGTTCGCTGCAGGGTCAAGCCGGACGTCAAGTCCAGACGCAGAAGGGTTTCGACACTGGATCGTCAGACTTCGCGTCAGGTCTCATCATGATGATCCTCTCTCGACGATCTGGTCGATGCGACGCCGAACTTCTGCCTGTATTGGGCGGGCAGCACTCCCGTGGTCCTTCGGAATATCTTTCGGAAGGCGGTAGCATCGGAGTAGCCGATCGACCATGCGATCTGGTCGATCGGCCGGTTGGTCATTTCCAGTGCATCCCGAGCCTTCATCACCCGGACCTGTTGCAGATAATTGGTCGGGCGCAGTCCCGTCGCCTTCGCGAAGCGGCGCATGAAGGTCCGCTCGGTTAGGCCCGCGCGGGCAGCGAGACCGGGGATGGCGTGCGCTTCAGCGCAAACGGCGTGGATATGGTGCTGCACGCGCAAGATTTCGGCATCGCCGTGATCGAAAGCCGGGATGAAGGCGTTGAACATGCGCTGATCGCGCCGTGGTGGATCGATCAGCAAAAAGCGCGCGGTGGCCAGCATTACGCCCGGCCCCAGGAGTTTCCCCACCAGCGTCAGCCCGAGGTCGGTCCACGCAAGGATGCCGCCCGCCGTCAGGATGTCGCCGTCGTCGATGACCATGTTCTGGGCCGCGACCTTCACGTGCGGAAACCGGCGTGCGAGCGCTTCGGCAAAGGCCCAGTGCGTCGTCGCCCGGCGATTGTTGATCAGACCGGTTTCCGCCAGAACGAACGCTCCCGCGCAGATGGAGCATAGCGTCGTGCCTTCGGCATGCCGCGCAGCCATCCAGTCCGACGCCGTCGTCATGGATTGCATCAGCTCCGGCATGACGAGGCTGGGAGGGGCGATGATATGGCTGATCCGGTGCTCCCGGCCGGGATTGCTGTCCCAGATGCAGCGCATTTCAGCGCCATCCATCAGCCAATGCGACACGCGGATGGCGTTGGGCCGTTCAGCGATGAGTTCGCGAGCCGACCATTCTCCGGCGATGCGGAACAAATCGGTCAATCCATAGACCGCGGCGAGCTGACAATCCGGGTAGATCAGCACGCCGACCTCCGCAACCACGTTTTCCGACTCACGGGACGGCATTTGTCACTTTCGGCCTGCAAACTGTCATAACCGCCACTCCTCGTTCCGGCCTGGCTTCCTTATACCTGCCGTTGTCGAAACGACATGGCGGCCGACAGGCCGCGGAAAGAGGACACGATGACCCCTTCATCCCATGCCGGACCGGTGACGACACGACGCGACCTTCTGGTCGCAGGCGGGTCCGCCATAACTGTCATGAGTCTTTTTCCCAATGCCTTCGCAAATGTTCTCACCCAACCCATCAATGCAGGAGACGTTTCCATGAGCACCGGCTTCATCAGTGCCGACGACGGCGCCCGGATTTTCTACAAGGACTGGGGCCTGAAGACTGCGCAGCCCATCGTCTTTCATCACGGATGGCCGCTCAGCGCGGACGACTGGGACAATCAGATGCTGTATTTCCTGCAGCAGGGCTATCGCGTGATTGCGCACGACCGGCGCGGTCATGGACGGTCGGACCAGACCGATACCGGCAACGAGATGGACACCTATGCCGCCGATGTGGTGCGTCTCGCCGCCGAGCTCGATCTCAAGAACGCCGTCCATATCGGTCACTCCACCGGCGGTGGTGAAGTTGCACGCTACGTCGCGCGCGCCGAGCCCGGGCGTGTCGCCAAGGCGGTGCTCATCGGTGCCGTGCCGCCGATCATGCTGCAGACCGAGGCCAATCCGGAAGGGCTGCCGATGTCCGTCTTCGACGGGTTCCGGTCGGCGTTGGTCGCCAACCGGGCGCAGTTCTTCATCGATGTGCCCACGGGCCCGTTCTACGGCTTCAACCGTCCCGGCGCGAAGGTAAGCCAGGGGCTGATCGACAATTGGTGGCGCCAGGGCATGATGGGCGGCGCCAAGGCTCATTACGACTGCATCGCGGCGTTCTCGGAAACCGACTTCACCGCGGACCTGCAGGCGATCGACCTGCCGGTGTTGCTGCTTCACGGCGAGGACGATCAGGTCGTTCCGATCGCCGACTCCGCACAGAAGGCGATCAAGCTGCTGCGGAACGGCACGCTCAAGACCTATCCGGGCCTTTCGCACGGCCTGTTCGCGACGCATCCGGAGATCATCAATCCTGATCTCCTGGCCTTCGTGAAGGCTTGATCGGTTGAGCATCAGGGGCGGTGCTAAGCCGTCCCTTTTCAGGCCCAAGTGCCCAGTTAGCCACGTCAAAGTCGGGATCCGGGATCTGGATCTTTGCTGACTTCCGTTTCAACTGCGGCTGTCAGCCTCGCCGGACCACGACAGCCTATCGTTTTGATCGCAGGGCGGGAGGTCCATACGAAACGAGGTAGGCCCAGAAGATGGGCGTCCCCCAGGCGGTGGTAACCAACGCGCTCGCCACGAGCAACGCCTCCGCCACGAATCCGAGCCAAAGAGGCCATGGTCCAACCCCTGTGCAAGGTTCTTGGGGTCAGGCCGCGGCGATCATACGTCTGGTGATGCGAATTCGGACATTTTACGGACGATCAGAGCGCCGACCGTTGCCCCGGCGTCCTGAAGTCCAATCGTCCTGTCTTGAAATGCCGCGGCTTTTCCATGCTGCGCCTTCATCGACTTGGTGGCATCGAGAGCCGACGTCGCAGCGCTTGCAGCGGCTGCCAGCGCCGTAGACAACGGTGCGTCGACGGCTGCCTGAGCTTCCAGGGTCGTGGCGATGGGGTGCAGCACGTCGAGAAGGGTCTTGTCCCCGAGCTTTGCTTTGCCTCGCTCCGCCACGCCGTCCCGGAATGCGGCCCAGAAGATAGCGACCTCCGGAGTTCGCAGTTCGGTGATCCCTTCCAGCGCCTTGCCGGCTCTGATGAAGCCGGTGGCCGTGAGGGTGCCCATGGTCGAAGGAGCCGTCCGCGCCATCGTGGCACCGGCGGTGCGCAGGAGCTTGGCCAGACCTGCTGCCTCCCCTTCGGCATTGACGGCCTCCGCTGCAGCGGCGAAACCCTTGCTCATCGTGATGCCGAGATCGCTATCGCCGACTTTGCCGTCGAGTGCGATCAGCTCTTCCCGCTTTTCCGCGAATAAAGCCCTCCAACCGTCGAAAAGACGGATGAGGTCAGCGGCTTTGATGGCGTCCATGACCTGCGTCACCCCGCGATGTGCTTGAAGAACGCAGTGTTGACCGACGTTCCGATCAGCCCGTTCAACTCGTCGTCGAGATGCAGCACCGAGATCGAAGCGCCGGCCATCTCCATCGACGTCGCGAACTCACCGACGAAAACGTGGTCGATGGATACGCCGTGCTCCTCGAGCAGATGCGCGGCTCGCCGGAAGAGGATGTAAAGCTCTTCGAGCGGCGTGCCGCCCAGCCCGTTGACCAGAATCGCGACGCGGTCGCTGCGCTTGAGGCCGAGCTCGGTGAGGATCGGCTGCATCATTTCGTCGACGACAGCGTCTGCGGGCGCGAGCTTGGCGCGGCGAATGCCGGGTTCGCCGTGGATGCCCATGCCGATTTCCATCTCATCCTCTCCTATCGAGAAGGTGGCATGTCCGATCTCGGGGACGACGCAGCTCGACAGGGCGACGCCCATCGTGCGGGTGCGGGTGCGGGCCTTGTCGGCGACCCGTGCCACCTCTTCGAGCGACAGACCCGCGGCAGCGGCAGCGCCCGCTGCCTTGTAGACAAAGACGATGCCAGCGACGCCGCGACGTTTGTGCTCTTCGCCGACCACGGACGAGGCAGCGTCGTCGTTGCCGACGACCTGCCGTACCGCGATGCCGTCGAGATCCGCCAGCTCGGCGGCCATGTCGAAGTTGATGATATCGCCGCTGTAGTTTCCGTAGATGTAGAGGACGCCCGCGCCCTGGTCGATGTGCTTGGTGACTTGGTACATCTGCTCCGAACTCGGAGACTGGAAGACGCCGCCGACCGCAACTCCGTCCAGCATGCCTTCGCCGACATAGCCGAGGAACAGAGGAAGGTGACCCGAGCCGCCGCCCGTTGCGATGCCGACCTTACCGGGAATCGTGCGAGCGGCGACCATGCAGCGCCTGTCGTCTCCGACGAAGGAGAGCTGCGGGTGCGCCTTGTAGATGCCGTCGAGCATCTCGTCGACGAAGTCGGTCGGATCGTTCAAAAACTTCTTCATGTCGGTCTCGCTGGATAGTGTTTATCGCCGGCGTTGGCGGGTGACGAAGAAGGCGGCTGCAAGAAGGATGAAACTTCCGACCACAAGCCGTTGCCAGGTGCTTGGAATGCCGACCAGCACGAGGACGCTGTTCAAGACGACGATGAGCAGCACGCCGAGCACGGTGCCGAGCACGGTGCCCGTACCGCCGGTGATCTTCGCGCCGCCGAGCACGACCGCGGCGATCACGGTGATCTCGGTCCCGACGAGGTCGAAGGGATTGGCCTGCCGGTTGGCGCAGACGTGGATGATGCCCGCAAGGCCTGCAAGCGCTCCGGCATAGCCGAAGACGAAGAGACGGACTGTACGAAGGCTGTAGCCGAGGCGGCTTGCAACTTCCGGATTTCCTCCCACGGCGAAGATCGCCCGACCCATGAGGGTGCGGTTCAGGATCCACCAGGTCAGGATCGCCGCTGCCGGGAGAATCAGGAAGTAGGCGGGCAGCGTGATGATCGCGCCGTTCGCAGCTTCGAGCCGAAACAACGGCAGGCGTCCGAATGCGCCCATCACCGGCGGCAGCGACATGATCCAAACGGTTCCGATGAAGGCGAGAAGGAAGCCGCGGAAGAGGTATTGCGTTCCGATGGTGACGATCAGCGACGGCACGCGCAAGTGGTGAACCAGCACGCCGTTCACCAGACCGAGCGCTGCGCCGCCGACTGTCGCCAGCAGGAGAACCGCCGCGATCGGAAGTCCCGGCAGGTAATTCTGCACGAGGAGGGTCAGGGAATACATCGTGAAGGCGGCGATCGCGGTGAAGGACACGTCGATTCCGCCGGCCGCAAGGATGACGAGGGTGCCGAGGGCGAAGAGGCCCATGACAACGCTTGCCCGCCCGATGTCGACAAGGGTCGAGGGTTGCAGAAACGCGGGATTTGCGATCGCGACTGCGACGCAGATCGCAACCAGAAGCAGGAACGTGATCGTTTCCGGGCGGCGGTGAACGAGATCGCCGAAGCCGGCGACCGGACGATGCACCGCCGGCTCAGTGCGTTCCTTGGATCCAGCCGCGCTCACTGCATCAGCTCCGCCCTGGAGACCAGCATGGACTTGTAGAGCTCGTCTTCGTTCGTCGCGTCCGCCTGGAATTCGGCAACGATGCGCCCGGCGTTCATGACGAGGATCCGGTCGGCGTTCTGCAGCAGCTCGGGAAGGTCGTCGCTGACGATGACGAGCCCGATCCCGGCCTCCGCAAGGGTCTGGATGACACGGTAGATCGTATCCTTCGAGCCGACATCGACGCCAACGGTCGGCCCATGCAGAACGAGGAGTTTCGGCTTTATGGACAGCCATCGGGCGATGAGAACGCGCTGCTGGTTGCCACCCGACAGTGCCCCGACGGGCAGATCGAGATCCCTCGTATTGAGCCGCATCTCTTCGGAAAGCTGCGCCGCGAGGAGGCGTCCTTTCGCCGTGTCCACGACACCGAAGGCATTGCTGAGAGCCTTGACGATCAGAGCGATTTCATTCTCGAAGATCGACTTGTCGAGAAACAGGCCTTCTGCGAGCCGGTCCTCCGGAACGTACCCGATGCCGTGCCGGATGGCGTCCGCAGGGTTTCGGATCGTCGCCTCCCGGCCTTCCAAGCTGATCGAGCCTGCGGTCGCGGGTGCAACGCCAGCAAGAGCCATGGCGAGCTCGTTGCGGCCTGAATCGGCAAGACCGGTGATCCCGAGGATCTCGCCTCTGCGAACAGCGAGGTCCAGGGGTGCAAAGCCGGCGCCCGCAAGACCCTTCACGCTCATGAGCTCGACATCACTGGGACGACTGTCGCGGTAGCGCGCGGAATCGATGCGCCGGCCGGTCATCAGTTCGGAAAGTTCACTCTTGGTGAAGGCATCGATCGCGCCTTGGGCGACGCACGCGCCGTCGCGGAAAACGATCGCCTCCCCGCCGATCCGGTAACACTCGTCGAGCTTGTGGGTGACGAACAGGATGGCGACGTTCTCCGAGCGCAGGCGATCGAGAACGCCGACAAGATCGTCCACCTCCCGGCGCGTCAATGAAGTCGTCGGTTCGTCCATGATGACGAGCTTCGCCCGGACAGCGACGGCCCGGGCGATGGCGACGAGCTGGCGGGATGCAAGCGGAAGATCGGCGACGATGGTCCTGAGGAAGGCTTTGTCGGTCGGCAGGCCGACGCTGGCCAGCGCGCGTTCGGCCGTTTCCCTTAATTTGACCCGGTCGAGCCAACGTGCGAGCCGGCCGCGATGGGCGACGAGCTGCTCGCCAAGAGCGACATTCTCGGCGACGGTCAGGTTCGGAAGAAGCGAGAGATCCTGATAGACGGTCTCGATGCCCGCTGCCAGCGACTGGATCGGGATGAGGGACGTAAAGGTGCGGCCATCCAGCACGATCTCGCCAGCGCTCGGCTCCAACGCACCGGAGACGATCTTGATGACGGTGCTCTTGCCGCAGCCGTTCTCGCCGAGCAGATGGTAGGCCTGCCCGCGCTCCAGCTTGAGATCGATGCCTCGCAGGGCATGGACGCCGCCGAACCATTTCTGGATCTTCCGGAGTTCCAGATAGGCATTTGGAGCGACGATGTCCTCCGCGTGTGATCTCAAGCGATTCTCCATCCCCTGTCTCTCGCGAATGGCCGGGAGCACGGCGCCCCCGGCCATTACGATCAGAAGAGGTACTTCTGGTAGGTGGACTTGTCGGCGAGAACCATGCCGTTCCCGATCACGAGAACGCCCGAGCCGGCCCCCTTCTTGACGGTCACCTTGTTGTAGCCCTCGACGCCGAGGTCCATTCCATCGGTGATCTCCTTCTTCGCGAGGAGGGTCTTGGCGATCGAGTTCATGGCCATGCCGGCATTCTTGGGGTCCCAAAAACCGATCGCGGTGATCGCTCCGGATTCAAGAAGGTCGGCAGAGGGATTGGGCAGTCCCGTCCCCACGAGGCAAATCTTGCCGGACAGGCCCGCCTCGTCGATGGCGCGACCGACGCCGAGGACGTCGTTGCCGGCCGAGGTCTGGAATCCCTTGATGTCCGGATGCTTGCGCAGGATCTCCTTGGCCTTTTCGTAGGTGCTGTTCGCATCGTCGAAGGATTCGTTGTTGGGATCGACGAGTTGCATATCGGAATGCTTCTTGGCGTTCTCCTCGCCTGCTCCGACCCATTGCATGTGTGTGCGGCTGCCGAGCGAGCCCACGAAGGTCGTCCATTTGCCCGCGTTGCCCATGCATTCGGCCAGACGCGCGTTGAGGGCTGCGCCGTATTCGCTGTTGTCGAAAGCCTCGACGTCGGCATTCGTGTTTGCCTGGTTGTCGGCTTCGTGCGTCACGACGACGATTCCGCGTTCCATTGCGCGCTTCAGGGCGCCTTCCAAAACGGCCGGATCCATCGGTACGACGGCGAGAGCGTTCACGCCCTTTGCCACCAGATCCTGCACGATCTGGAGCTGCTGTGCGGCATCGGCCGTCGCGGGCCCGGTCTGGCTCGCATCGACGTCCGGATTGGCTTCTGCAAAGGCCTCGACGCCGGTGTTCATCCGGTCGAACCACGGAATGCCGCTGATCTTGACGACCGTGGCGATGACCGGCTTCGTCTGCGCGGCCAGGGTGCCGCCAAAGCCTGCAACGAGAACGCCTGCGAGCGCGCAGCCCAAAAGGCGCCTTTTCGTTTCTGTTTTCATGGTTTCCTCCTCCATCGTTTCTTGTCCCCGTCGGTTCTTCAGTCCGGCACCTGGGGAAGGCGCGCCGGAGGTGTCATGTCCCGAACCGGCAGGAAGCGACCGACGAGGTCGTGGCGTCCGATGGCCAGGAACGTGAGCAGCAGGAGCCCCCAGGCGAAGTCGCGAACGAAGTTCGACAGACCGCCGAAGTTTAGGAGGCTCGACATGAGTTGCAGCGCCACCGCGCTCAAGACGACGCACACCACGCGGCCGTATCCTCCTTCGGGCCGCACGCCGGCCATGACGGCGATGAGGATCGCGATCAGGAGATAGGAGCTGCCGTAGTCGAACTTCACGTTGACGTTCCGCGCCGCGATGATCACGCCGCTCATGCCCGAGAGAAGCCCGCTGAGAGCGTAGGTCGCCATTAGGATCGAGCTTCGCGGAAAACCGGCGAAGACGGCCGCCTTCGGGTTGGTGCCCATGAGCATCAACCAAAGTCCGTAAGGCGTGTACTTCAGAACAGCCGCGATCGCGCCGGCCACGAGGATGAAGATCAGGAAGCTGATCGGCACACCAAGGACGACATCGTTGCCTATGGCCGCAAGGAAGTCTGGACTGCCGACCGTCACGGCCCTGCCAGAAGACACAACGACGGCAAGGCCTGTGAAAGCCAGCTGCGTTCCCAACGTGCACAAGATCGGAGTGATGTTCAGACGCGCGATCAGAATGCCATTCGCCAGCCCGCCCAGGAAGCCGATTACAAGCGCCAACACGATGAAGGCGAGGCTGAAAGCCAACCCGTCCGTCGCGCTCGGAATGAAAGACGCAACCAGAACGGCCGACAGAACTCCCGACAGGTTCGCCAGGGCGATGCCGGACAGATCGATGCCGCCATTGCCGGCGCACATTGCCAGCATGACTCCCACCGCGAGGAGTCCGATCTCCGGCAACTGACTGGCCATCGACTGCAAATTGTAGATCGCAAGGAACGAGCCGCCTGAAACGGCCGCCCCCAAACCGAGAAGCGCGACGTTGATCAGGGCCAGCATGAGCAGCTGCCCGCCTGTTCTTCGCATGGCCTCCCCCATGTTTAGTGAACAGCTTCATCCTTCACTAAAGAAGCTATCAACCGAAAACGAACTCGGCAAGGGGTTGACGGCAGCAGCTTGCGACCGGGCGCCTTGCGAACTTCTCCAGGCTCTGCTTTTAGTTGTTTACTAAACAATGGGCGATTGGTCGGGCGTGTTTCGGTTTCCATGACGGACAAGAAGATCGCAACGGTTCGGGATATTGCCAGCCTCGCAGGCGTCTCGCCCGCGACGGTTTCGCTGGTCCTGAACAAGAAGGGCGACATCTCGGCCGCGACGCGCGCCCGCGTCTTGGACGTCGTCGCGAAGGCGAATTACCTGCCGCGGGCGACTGCGCGACCAAGCCTCGATGCAGGCGCGACCTTGCGCTTCCTGAAAATCGCCAAGCACGGCCATACCGTGAACCGCGATCACAGCGTCTTCATATCCGACTATCTCGACGCCATGTCGGCAGAGGCGTCGGAGCGCAGCTACACATTGGAGGTCGTGAGCTTCGAGGACCAGCCCATGGATGCGGTGGCGAAGTCGCTTGCCGGCGCGCCGATCCGCGGGGTCATCGTGCTCGGTACGGAACTATCGGAGACGGATGTCCGCTCGATCCAGGATGTCGGCCTTCCCACGGTCTTCATCGATACGTTCTTCGATGTTGTGGATGCCAACTTCGTCAACATGAACAACGAGGATGCGGTCTACAAGGTTCTCTCGCGCTTCCGGATGCAAGGCTTCGATCGCATCGGCTTCGTCGCCAGTCACGTCGACACGACGAACTTTCGGCTGCGACGCGATGCTTTCTTCCGCAATATGTCCCGACTCGGCCTGACGGTCCGCAAAGGCGACGTCCTCTTGGTCGAGTCTACCTACGAGGGGGCCTATGTCGATACGCGGGCGCTGATCGAAGGCAGCCTCGATCTTGCGGATTGCTACTTCTGCACCAACGACATCATGGCCTTCGGTTTCGTCCGGGCTTTGAAGGAAGCGGGCGTCGGCATTCCCGAAGACGTGTCCGTGATCGGCTTCGACAACCTGCCGCAGAGCGCGACGATGGAGCCGCCGCTGACTTCGATCGACGTCTCGAAACGCAAGATTGGTTCTCTTGCCATCGCGGTCCTCGATGAGATTATCCGGACAAAGGAGCTTCAACCAGCCGTCAAGATACTTGTCGGAGCGGAATTGATTTCACGGTCGAGCGATCGACGCCCACAATATTGAGAACCCATGTTGCGGTCACGGTTACCGAAAGTCCCCGCCTAAACCGCTCGTGCCAAGGGCAAAATCTTGGAAATCGTCGATCCGTCGGCGGTGAATGTGTTTGCATCCTTTCCTTGAAATTCAGGTGCAGGGTATCCCCCGCCGCAGTCGAACCTCGCCGGGAAGCTTTGCGGCCACCGGTGATCCGCCGACGTCGAGATGGACGATCGTGGTTTCTCCCAATTCCTCCGTGACGAGAATGGCGCCGGACAAAGACGCCTCCGCCTCCTGCGCCTGCCACGGGTGCTCAGGGCGAATGCCGAATTCGTGCGGCACCGGGCCGTTCACGGCGCCTTCATCCGTCACGCGCCGTTTCATCAGCGGTCCTCCTGCCCCGCTTGTTCGAA